>JALYXK010000034.1 GCA_030947145.1 Actinomycetota bacterium | reverse complement strand
GCCCCCTGCGGGGCCGCCCGCGAGAGGGCGAAGCGAGCGCGGTGATGCGACTCGATGGCTAGGGCCCGCGCCCCGTCGAGGCCGAATTCGGTCACGTACGTGCGCTTGCCCAGCCGCTCGTCACTCCCCTGCTGCTTGCCGAGCGTCTCGGGTGATCCGGTGACGTCGAGAATGTCGTCGACGATTTGGAAGAGCACGCCCAGCTCGCTTGCGTAGGAGCGGAACAGAGCGATTGTGTCAGGTTCGTGCGGCCGCCAGAGCAGGAGCACGCATTCAATGCTGGCGCCGATCAACCGGCCGGTCTTGAGCTCATGCAGCCGGCGCAGGCCTTCCGGCCCGGCTGGAGCGGTTTCGGCCACGTCGAGATACTGCCCGCCGACCATCCCCCCCACTCCGGTGGCCGCGGCCAGCTCGGCCGCCGCGGCCAGCAGGTTCGCCGGCTCTCCGGGCTGCTGGGTCAAGAGCAGCCTGAACGCCTCGGCGTAGAGGCCGTCGCCGGCCAGGATCGCCACGTCCTCGCCGAACGCACGATGGCATGTGGGCCGGCCCCGGCGCAGGTCGTCGTTGTCCATTGCCGGGAGGTCGTCGTGGATCAGCGAGTAGGTGTGGATCAGCTCGATCGAGGCGGCCAGCGGCAGCACCGTCGCGCCGTCTTGGCCGATCGCCTCGGCGCTGGCCAGGGCGAGCACCGGCCGGATGCGCTTCCCACCGGCCAGCAGCGAGTACCGCATCGCCTCCTGCAGCCCGGCGGACCCCGTCTCCTCGGAAAACCGGAGCTGCTCGAGATATGCGTCGACCTCGGCCCGCAGGTGCTCCGGATACGAGGGCTCCGTCGCCTGCAACGAACCGGCCTTCGCCACTTGGGGCTACGCCGCCGGCAGCGGAAGCTGGCCCGGGAGCTCGGGCAGCGGCTCGAGCGCGGCGTGCGAGCGCGAGTCCACCTCGGTGCTCGCATCGCTGGCCAAGCGCGCGCAGTCCTCGATCAGCGCGAGCGCCGTGTCGGGCTCCAACTCACCGGAGCGCAGCCGGGCCGCCGTGTCGTGCAGCCTCGAGCTCAGCTCGATCAGGGCATCGGTCACCCCCGCAAGAGTACCGGGCGGAGACACGGGCCGCCCGACCAGGCGCTCAGCCGGCGTCGAGTGCCTGGTTGACCAGCGCGTCGGCTTGTGCGTTCTGCGCCCGTGGGACGGTGCGGATCTTCCAGTCCTGGAAGCGGCGCAGAGCGGCCATCGCCTCCAGGTACAGCGGTCTCATCGCGGGATGCTTGACCTTGTAGCGCCCAATGAGCTGGCGGGCGATCAGCTCCGAGTCGTTGACGATCTCGACCTCGGTGGCCTGCAGCGCTGCCGCGCGCTCGAGGCCGCGCAGCAGGGCGCGGTACTCCGCGACGTTGTTGGTCGCGACGCCGATTCTCTCCGCGACCTCCTCGATGACCTCGCCCGCGGGCTCGGAGACGACGACGCCGATCGCCGCCGGTCCGGGGTTACCCCGAGCGCCGCCGTCAACGTGAACGACCAGCTTGCGCGCGAACGCCGTCAATCGCTGGCGAGCTCGGGGAGCTCGCCGGGAACCCGCGAGCGTCGGCGGTCGCGCACCTCGCGATTGCCGCCGCCTCCAGACGTTCCCCGCTCGCGCCGCGAGGAGCGGCGCCGGTCGACGATCACCGTCACGTTGACGTCGTCGGCGTAGTAGTCGGTGAGCTTGTCGAACAGCTCACCGGCAAGCCCCTCGGGGACGACGCAGTAGATCACGCGGGTGATGCTATTGGACTAGGGGGTTCGAGCGCCATCATACGACCGTCCAGCCACGCCCAGACCGGATCAGCCCGGCAGCGAAAGTTGTCCGTGCTCACCGGCGACGGCGTTCGGGAGCCGCTCCTGCGGCGTGAGCTCGCTGAGCTCGTAACCCTGGCCGGAGACGCGGATGCTCGGCTGGTCGTCGGAGAGGTCAACGTCATACCGATACCAGCAGAGCTCCCAGGCGACGACGATGTTGACCAGGCTCGGACGCGCCGGCGAGGGGGACACCGCGACCGAGGGCTCACCGAGCGAGCGCGCTACCCCGGAGACTGTGCGCCGATGCTCGGACCCGTTGAACAGTTCCACGGCCGCCGCGACCTTCTGCTCCGCACTGGAGGGCACCGCCCGGACGTGCCGCGGCTCACGCGGCATACGCGGTTCACCGGGGCTAGAGCTCGAACCGGCGGGGACGGGCCTGGGTTCCCGCGAGCGGGGGCCCGGACCGGGGGGCCCGAGGCGGATTCCGGCACCGGATTGCGACCAGGAGTTGCCGTCGAGCTCGTCGTCGAGCGTCGGCTTGGCGGCGGTGCTGCCGGAGCCATCCCGACGCGAGCGCAAGCGCCCGAGCAGCGAACGGCGACGATCGGAGCTGGAGTCGCTCTCGTCGTAGGCCGGGACGGTCCCCTCTCGTACCCAGCCCTCGTGGAGCGCACGGGACTTGCACAACTCGCATACCGAGCGCCGGGTCCCGCCGTTCAGATACACGTCGGCGCGCTCGCCGCGCAGCAGCGTGCGCCCGCACACGTCGCAGACGGTGTGAGGCTGCGAAGTCCGGATGTCCCTCGTGTTCACTGGAGCGAGCGTACAACGGCCCACCGTCCGAATGCGCAATGACCGCGAATTTGCGGCAGAAAAGCCTAGGCTTTGACTGCCTCGCGGTCGATCCGGGACTCCTCGACGAGCTTGCCGGCCAGGTGCCCGGGCACCTCCTCGTAGCGCAGGAACTCCATCGTGAATTCGCCCTGACCGCCGGTGATCGAGCGGAGATCGGGCGCGTAGGAGAGCATCTCCGACATCGGCACTTCGGCCTTGACCTCGGTCATGCCGCCACCCGCAGGCTCCATGCCCAGCGGCCGTCCGCGACGCGAGTTCAGATCGCCGATGACGTCGCCGACCGAGTCCTCAGGAGCGTTGACGCTGACCTGCATGATCGGTTCCAGCAGGACGGGACCAGCCTGCTCCATCGCCTGCTTCATGGCGATCGAACCGGCGACCTTGAACGCCATCTCCGAGGAGTCGACCGTGTGGTAGGAGCCGTCGTAGACCCGGACGCGCACGTCCTTGACCGGGTAGCCGGCCACCACGCCCTCGGACATCGCCTCGAGCACGCCCTTCTCGACGGCCGGAATGAAGCTGGTGGGAATCACTCCGCCCTTGATCCCGTTGACGAACTCGAAGCCGCTGCCTGACTCGAGTGGCTCGATCTCGATGTGGCAGTCGCCGAACTGCCCGCGTCCGCCGGACTGCTTCTTGTGGCGGCCGTGGGCCTTGGCCGGCTTGCGGATCGTCTCCTGATACGGGACGCGCGGCGGCTTCAGGTTGACCTCGGCGCCGAAGCGCGACTTCATCCGCTCGACGATCACTTCGACGTGGACCTGGGAGAGCCCGGCGACGATCTGCTCCCCGGTCTGCGCGTCCCGGTGCAGGTCGATCGTCGGATCCTCCTCCTGGAGGCGGCGCAGTGCCGTGAACACCTTGTCCTCGTCGCCCTTGGTCTTCGGCTCGACGGCAAAGGCCATGACCGGGGCGGGAAGCTTGATGCTGGGCATCTGGATCGGCTCGTCCCGGGAGGCCAGCCAGTCCCCGGCTCTTGTCTCCTTGAGTTTGGCCACGGCGCCGATGTCGCCGGGGCCGAACTCGGTCACGTGAGGCGTCTGGGCCCCCTCGAAGCTCAGCAACTGTCCGATCCGCTCCTTGCTGTGCGCGCGCGTGTTGAGCACCTGCGAGTCGTGGCTGAGCAGACCCTGGTAGACGCGGAACAGGTTGATCCGGCCGGCGAACGGATCGGCCCGGGTCTTGAACACGTAGGCGAACAGCTCCTTGTCCTCGCTTGGCTCGAGCGTGACCTCGCCGACCTCCAGCCCGCCGTGCTTGACGGGTGAGGGCAGGTCCTCCACGATCGCGTCGAGGAGACGGTTGGTGGCCAGGTTACGGGTGGCCACGCCGCAGGTGACCGGGAAGATCGCCCCGTGGTTGGTGCCGTTCTTCAGCGCGGTGACGATCTCGTCGTGGGAGATCTCCTCGCCCTCCAGATAGCGCTCCATCAGCTCGTCGGAGTTCTCCGCCACCTCGTCCATCAGTTTCTCCCGATATTCCTCGGCCTGCGCCTGGAGCTCATCGGGAATCGGGACCTGGGTGCAGTTTTCCCGGCTGGGGGGCTGGGAATTCGAATACTCGTAGGCCTTCATGTCGACGAGGTCGATCACACCGCGAACGTCGTGCTCGGCGCCGATCGGGATCTCGGTGGCCACGACGTGCTGGCCGAACGCGGACTTCAGCGAGTCGAGCGTGCGGAAGAAGTCGGCGCGCTCGCGATCCAGCATGTTGACGAACACCAGGCGGGCGAGGTCGAGCTCGGCGGCGCGCTGCCACAGCCGCGTGGTGTGGACCTCCACGCCCATCACGGCGTTGACGACGAACACGGCGGATTCGCAGACGCGCAGCGCGCCCAGAGCGTCGGCGATGAAACTCGAGTCGCCGGGGGTGTCGATCAGATTGACCTTGCGCTCCTGCCACTGGAACGAGGACAGCGCCACCGAGATCGACATCTGCCGCGCCTTCTCGTCAGGGTCGGCGTCGGAGACCGTGGTGCCCTCGGTGACCGAGCCCAGCCGATTGACCACGCCGGCTTCAAACAGCAGGGCCTCGTGCAACGAGGTCTTTCCACTGCCCCGGTGGCCGACGAGGGCCACGTTACGGATCCGATCCGCGGCCTTGTGCATGCCATTCTCCTCTCTCTCGGAAACGCCGGAGAGCGGACCCTACAACTTCATCAGGGCTACTCCAACTCGCCGGCCAGTTTGGAGCGGAGGCGCAGGACGGCTTTGGTGTGGAGTTGGGACACGCGGGACTCGGTGACGCCGAGGACCTCGCCAATTTCCCTCAGAGTCAGGTTCTCGTAGTAGTAGAGGGCGACCACCAGCTTCTCGCGCTCCGGCAGGGCGGCGATCGCGTCGGCGATCCGGTCGCGGAGCTCGGACTGGTCGACGACCGTCTGCGGGTCGGGCGCACCCCGGTCTGGCAGCGTGTCGAGCAGCGAGACGGAGTCGCCGGTGGAATCGGACACGTTCCACAGCTCGTCGAGGGCGACGATCGTCGAGTTCGAGATCGACAGCAGCGCTTCGTGAAACTCCTCCAGGGACATCGACAACTCCGAGGACATCTCCTCGTCGGTGGGGGCACGCTGGAAACGGGCCTCGAGCTTCATGTTCGCCCGCTCGATCGAGCGGGCGCGAGCGCGAACCGAGCGCGGGACCCAGTCGAGCGTCCGGAGCTCGTCGATGATCCCGCCGCGGATCCGGGTGATCGCGTAGGTCTCGAACTTGATCTCCCGGCTGAGATCGAAACGCTCGATCGCGGAGATCAAGCCGGTCAGGCCGTAGGAGATCAGGTCGGCCTCCTCGACGTGGGCGGGCAGACCCGAGCTCATGCGGCCGGCGACGTACTTGACCAGCGGGGAATAGGCCACGACCAGACGCTCGCGGGCGCGCTCATCCCCCGACGCCTTGTAGCGCCTCCAGAGATCCTTGAGCTCGATCGCTTTTACGTTCGTTTCCACATTCTCCCCCCGAGGATCTGGCCTACGCCCTTGGGTGAGCTCGAGCGTAGGCCGATCTGAGGCGCGCCGACTCTACCCGAGTGTAGACCTGAGTAGTGGAGATGGTTGCGTGGCCAAGCAATTCCTGGATCGCCCGCAGGTCCGCGCCGCCCTCCAGCAGGTGCGTGGCGAACGAGTGCCGCAGCGCGTGTGGATGGGCATCGGCCAGCGCCGGAGCCCGCGCCACCGCGCCGCGCGCCCACGTCCGCAGCCGTCGGCGGACGTCGGAGGTGCCGAGCCGGCGACCGGACTTCGACAGGAACAGGGGGCCTTCGGCCCTGGCGAGAATTCGCTGGCGCGAATTCTCGGGGGGAGTCAGAACCGGGCGCCCCGAATGCTCGGGGGCGGCGAGGGGTGGGCGGCCGCGGGCCAGATATCGCTCGATCGCCGCCAGCGCGTGTTCGCCGACCGGGACCAGCCGAGTCTTGCCTCCCTTCCCTTCGACTCGCACCGTCTCGCCGTCGAAATCGACCGACTCCAGATCCAGCGTGACCAGCTCCTCGGCGCGCAGCCCCGAGGCGTAGGCCAGCTCGAACAGCGCCCGGTCCCGCAGCTCCAGTGGGGTTGCGGCGGGGATGCCCTCCAACAGCGTCGCTACCTCCGCCGGCCTCAGCACCCGAGGCAGGCGTTGCGGGCGCTTCGGTGAGCTCAGCAGCTCCGCCGGGTTCTCCGCCCGCTCGCCCAGCTCCATCTGGACCCGGAGCAGGGCCCGCAGTGAGGCCAGCTTGCGGGCGATCGTCGCCGGAGACTGGGCGCGCTCCGACAGGCTGGCCACGTACCGACGCAGTCCCCTGACGTCGACCGTGGCCGGAAGCAACCCGCGGGTGCTCGCCCAGGCCGCGAGCTGCCCCGCGTCGATCGCGTAGGCGTGCCGGGTCTTCTCCGCCACCGCGCGGCGGCGGAGATCCTGGTCGAGCGCTTCGCAGGCGGCCCGCCAGGGCGCCGTGATCGACAGCGCCGCGGTGGGCTGGGCATATCGATTGGCCGGTTCGCGCATCGTGCGCTTGCTATTCGGCGCGGGCCGGGGCCAACCTTCAGGCAGTTCCCGCGGCGGTACGTCGCCGGCGCTCAGGAGACCGTCACAAGCGTGCCGATTGGCGTGTACGGATACACCCGACCGGCGGGAGCGAGGGCCATCTCGACGCAGCCCAGGCTCTGCGGGAAGCCGTATTGCGCGCGAGTGAAGGCGTGGAGGGCGTCGCCCCCGTTGAAATAGCTGACAAACTGGATTCCCGGGTCGCTGTAGTGACTGCCGTCGGGGTTGGTGCCGGACATGGTGGTCACCGGAACGTGCTCGAAGACGGGATAGGTTCCGGTCGCCGTGGGGGCGGACGAGATCCCCGTGTTGACCGGAGTGCTCATCACGTCGTGCCCGTTGTGCCAGAGGTGCAGCGTCTGGGAGGCGATGCTCACGTTCACGTACGTGTATCCGAACGAAGACCGCTTGCCGTCGATCACCGCACCGATCAGCGACCGCCAGACATTTACTCCGGCAACCCCGTCAGTGGCCAGCGCGTGATCGTTCTCAAACGCCATCAGCGCGCCCTTGGTCATCGTGCCGAAGGTTCCCGGCGACCAGAAGCTCCGCAGTTGGGAAGGCACGTTCGGGTAGCGCCAGTCGAACCTCCCGGGCGGCGGCTGGATCGCCGCCTTCTCCTGGGCCTCCGGCGTCAACGCGACGCCGTGGCTCGCGTACTTGTAGTCGAACGGGAGGTACCCGAGCAGTGACAGCATCTGCTGCAGTCGGAGCGTCGATCCGCCGGGCACCGTCCAGTTGGCGCCGGTCGAGGTGCCGGTCTGCTGGGCGCCGGCCAGGCGCACCCCGTTCGGGAGCTGAACGCTGACCTTCGCGCCCAGCCCGTAGCCGTAACCCAGCGGCTGGAATTGGAGCTGATGGCTGTTCACCGTGCGCCAGCTGCCCGGCGTCGCCGGCGAGATCAGCGGACGGCCTTTGCCCAGCGCCTGTGAGATCGGCTTGGAGAAGGTCAACGTGAGCTTGGTGTGCGGCAGGATCGGCGTGCCCGGTGCGGGCAGCGCCACGGCGCTGGCGCGTCCTCCGGCCGGGAACCAGCTCACCACCGCGGTGCTGGCGCTCTCCCAGCTGCGCATCGCGGCGGCGACCGTGAGCGTGCCGGCCGTGGCGGTGCGGCTGAGCTTGATCTCGCTGCGGGGCGAGGTCAGCACGCGCCTGGTCAGGTGTCCCGGCGTGCCGTAGGCGATCGATCGGATCGGCTGCTTGAACCTCAGCACGATCGGCTGCCCCGAGCGCAGGGTCAGGTAATGCGAGCGGAGGCTGGCGCTCGGGGTCATCAGGGTCAGGCGCAGGTGCTGGGTCTTGCCGGCCAGCCAGGCGATCCAGCCCGGGCGCTTGATCGTCACGTCGATCGTCACCTCGGTGTGGGCCGCGATCTTGTGCTTGGGCCAGATCGTCGGGTCCCCCCGCACCTCCGCCGGGATCGTGCTGCTGTGCGGGCCGGTGACGATGCTGACGCTCTGGATCGTGCCGCCACCGAGCGGCATTCCCACTTTGGCCAGCGCCAGCGAGTCGGCGGTCAGGCTGGCCCGAGCCGAGACGAACACGATCGCGAAGGCGCCGAGCACCACCAGCAACAGCACCACCAGCGCCCCGGCGATGTACCGGCCGCGCTTGGGCCTTCCGGAGGACGTGGTCAGCCGACGGTGCGCCCGCTGTGCGGCCTTCTCCCGGTCAACCGGTGATCGTTGGTAGGAGTCGAGGGCCACTGTGCCAAATGCTATCGGCCAGCGGGACCGATCAAGTCACTGCGCCCGGAACCGGCGTTTTTTGCAAGAGCCCTGTCATTTTCCCCGGCTGACCGGGTCAATTGCGGCCGGCGCGGCTGCGCCGGGCCAGCTGTTGCTCGAGCGCGTCGAGCACCCGACGGCGGGCCTGGTGCCCCGCCTCGTGACCGCTGAGCTGCTCCAGCGCCTCGGTCTCCAGCGACGGGATTATCTCGAGCAGCTCCCCCTCGCTGAGTGAGTCCAGGGAGTGAGCCGGCCGCGCCGACGGGCCGTCCGCATGGTCAGGGCCCGCCATGCCGTCCTGGCCAGCCTCGAGCCCTTGCACGCTGGGACTCCAGCGCAGGAACTCCTCCACGTCGCGTTCGTAGCGGTAGGACTCGCCGCCGCTGCGCAGCAACGGCCGCAGGCGCTGCTGAGCCCGGAGCTTCTGCACCGTCTCGCGGGTGGTGTAGCGGTACGAATAGCCGGCGGCCTTCAATTTACGGTTGTCCAGGCCGCGGCCGAAGCGCAGGTCGCGCAGCATCTCGACCGGCACGCGCAGGCCCAGGCGCCGGAGCTGCCTGGCCGCGAACCCTGTGCCCCACGGGGGCAGGACCGGCAGCAGTGGTTTGCCGAGCAGCGAGACCACCTCGGAGAGCGCCAGCACGCCGTCCGCGGCGGCGTTGTAGTTCCCGGGCAGGTCGTGGCGGACCGCGTGGGCCAGAACGCCGAGGACATCGTCCCCGTGGATGAACTGGCAGCGCGGGTCAAAGCCGAGGATGGCCGGCACGACGGGCAGGTTCAGTAGTCCCAGGTGCGAGGCCCGCAGCTCGCCGCCGACCGCTCCAGCGAAGCGCAGCACGGTTACCGTCGTCTCCGGATTGGCCCCGGCGAACTCGGCCAGCGCCAGCTCGGCGTCGACCACGTCGCGCTCGATCGCCGTCTGCGGAGGGCGCGGGGGCACCATGTCCTCGCTGAAGAACGCCGGGCCGCTCTGATCGCTGCCGTAGTAGTGCGCCGAGGACTTAAAGACCAGCTTTCGCACGGGGCTGTCGGTCCGTCCGCAGGCGCCGAGAACGCCGCGGGTGCCGAGCACGTTGACCTCGTGGGCGCGGCGAATCCCGGTGAGCAGGGGGTCGGGTATCAGGCGCGTATCCACCACCGTGTCGATCGCCGCCGCCTTCACGATCCGGCGCAGCACGGCATCGTCGGTGTCGACCCGGACGAACTCCGTACGCTGCAGCTCGTGCTTCGGGTCGGTGGTATCGACGCCGACGATCGTCTCGATGGCGGCGTTTGCCTCGAGCTGCTGGGCCAGCCGCCCGCCCCAGTGGGAGGACAGTCCGGTGATCAGTATCCGGCGCGAGTCAGGCATCGGGGAGCGCCCGCGGTGCCCGGGCCGCCATACCCGCTAACCGAGCCACACGCTTCGCCGCGCAGCGACCAGCTCGAGGAGGTTCTCTTGGATCAACGCTCGCACGTCGGCCTGGAGCCCGTCCACCAGGCCACGGTCCCGCCCGGCCGATTCCCCCAGATCGTGGGTCTGCACGGGCTGAAGGAAACGGATCTTGAACTTCGCCGGCAGCGGCAGTCCCGTGGTCAACGGCAAATGCGCAACCCGCCGCAAGGGGGCGACGGAGGCGAACATCGGCAGCGCCTCCTCGGCGCCGAGCAGGGCGACCGGGACGATCGGCGCCCGGGCGCGCATCGCCGTCTCCACGAATGGGATGCGGTCAAACGGTCGCAGCCGGTAACGGTCCTTGATCGGCTTGCGAGTCCCGCCGCGTCCCTCCGGGAACACCAGCACCAGCTGGCCCTCGTCGAACAGCAGGCGGTGAAGGTTGGCCGGATGTGCCGCGACCCCGCCGAGCTTCGTGACCAGCATCCCCAGTCCCGGAAAGCCGCCGAAGTGCGAGTCCGTCCCCAGATGGACGGTGCGCCGGCGCCGGTGCTCCTCGCGAATCGCCTTGGCGATCATCGCGCCGTCCGACGGGATCGCGCCAGAGTGGTTGCCGACGAGCAGCGCTGCGCCGTCGTCGGGGATGTTCTCGATCCCGTCGACCTCGACGCGGAACCAGTAGTGGTAGAGAAAGTCATAGACGGTTCGGTCGACGACGGTCTCTACCCGCTCCGAGCGTCCCCAATCGGTCACCGTCCGCTCGGGCTCGAGCCCTGGGAGCTGGTCGCGGAGGTCCGCAAGAGCCGCCGGGAGCAGATCCGGGGCCTCGCCTGACGCCAGCTCGACCGTCGCGCCGGTCTCGGGGTCGCTGTCCTGGTGATCCGCCATCGCCACCGATTCTGGCAGCCGGATGGCTGCCGTGGCTCAGCGGGTGACGGCGCCTTCCGAGGCGCTGGAGACGAGCTTGGCGTACTTCGACAGGGCGACGCCCGGATCGGGCCTGCCCGGGGCCCGGAACTCCCGGACCCGTTCCGCGATCTCCTCGGCGGAAAGCGCGACGTCGAGCGTTCGGGTGGCGACGTCGATGGTGATCTGGTCGCCGTCGCGGACCGCGGCGATCGGACCGCCGTGGACCGACTCGGGGGCGACGTGGCCGGCCATGAAGCCGTGGGTGGCGCCGGAGAAGCGGCCGTCGGTCAGCAGCGCGACGTCCTCGCCGAGGCCCTGGCCGACGAGCGCGGCGGTGACCCCGAGCATCTCGCGCATGCCTGGGCCTCCAGCCGGGCCCTCGTTGCGGATCACCACCACCTCTCCGGCCTGGATCGAGCCGGCTTGGACCGCGGCCATCGCGTCCTCCTCGGACTCGAACACGCGAGCCGGTCCGGTGTGCTGGCGGCGAAGGTGGCCCGCCAGCTTGACCACGCAGCCGTCGGGGGCCAGGTTCCCGCGGAGGATCGCCAACCCGCCGGTGGGCTGGATCGGGTTCTCGAGCGGGCGGACCACCTGCTGGCCCTCGGTCTCCTGAGCTCCGTCGGCATGCTCGCCGATCGTCTGGCCCGTGACCGTGATCGCCTGCTCGTGGAGCAGCCCGGCTTCCTTCAGGCGGGCCAGGACGAGCGGGACCCCGCCCGCCTCGTAGAGGTCAGGCGCGACGTATTTGCCGCCGGGTTTGAGGTCGCACAGCAGCGGCGTGCGGTCGCTGATCCGGTCGAAGTCGTCGATCGAGAGCTCGACGCCCATCTCCGTGGCTACCGCGAGCAGATGCAGCACCCCGTTGGTGGATCCTCCGCTGCAGGCGATCGCGGCGATTGCGTTCTCGAGGCTCTCGCGGGTGATGATGTCGCTGGGGCGCAGGCCGCGGCTCAACACGTCCATCACCAGCGCCCCCGCGTCGGAGGCGACCTGCGCCTTGCGCGGGTGGGTGGCGGGGACCATCGAGAAGCCGGCGGGTGAGATGCCCAGCACCTCGAACGCCATGGCCATGGTGTTGGCGGTGAACTGGCCGCCGCAGGCCCCGGCGCCGGGCGAGGCGGCATCCTCGATCTCGGTCAGCTCCGCGTCGGTGATCTTCCCCGCCGACCTGGCCCCCACTGCCTCGAATACCTCTTGAATGGTGACCTGCTGGCCGTGGAGGTGCCCGGGCATGATCGATCCTCCGTAGAGCATCAGGCTCGGCACGTTCAGCCGGCACAGCGCCATCACGGTCGCGGGGATCGTCTTGTCGCACCCGCTGATGGCGATCACCGCGTCGAATCGGTGCGCGTCGCAGACCAGCTCGATCGAGTCGGCGATCACCTCGCGGCTGACCAGCGAGGCGCGCATCCCGCTCGTGCCCATCGTGATCCCGTCGGAGATGGCGATCGTGTTGAGCTCCATCGGGGTCCCCCCCGCCGCGCGGATGCCGTCCTTGACCTTGGCGGCCAGTGCCCGCAGGTGGAAGTTGCAGGGCATCGTCTCGATCCAGGTGTTGGCGACGCCGATGATCGGTCGCGAGAGGGCTTCGTCGTCGTAGCCGATGCCCTTCAGGTAGGCGCGCGCCGGCGCGCGCTGGATGCCCTCGGTGAGGGCGCGGCTGCGGTGCTTTAGGTCGAACTTGCCGTTGGCGCCGGACATCGCGCTGAGACTGTATCGGGCCGGGTCGCCCGGTCCGCCTCAGCCCGGGTTGTCGGCCGGCGCAGACGCCGGGCTGTCGGCCAGCGTGCGCATCCGCGCGCGCTCCCACCGCGAGAGCCGCCACAGGTCGCGGCTGACCTGAGCCGGATCGAGTTGGCGTCCGGGCAGGTGCATGTTGGCCGTGTCGATCAGCCTGCGCTCATCGCCGGTCAGGGCCATCCACTTGGCCAGCACATCGTCGGAGTCCGGAAGCCGGGCGCTGCCGTACGGGCGGGTGTCGTCGGGAAACTCGACGCAGTACTCGTTCAGCAGGCGGTGGGTCTGGGCCAGATAGGCGACGATCGGGCGGTGCGGGTAGACGAGATAGGCGTACGGCGCACCGCCGGTTCCGCCGCCCTGGTCGGGACCCCGCGCCTGCGTCCCCCACACGCGGATGAACCCGAGGTCGTGGTACATGGCCCACTCCTCCTCGCCCACGCACGAGCGCAGCAACTCGCGGGCGCGCTGCTCGGCGCGTCGCTCCCGGCCGGGATCGAACATGATCGCCGGGGCGCGGCTGCGCCGGGCGCGCATCCGCGACCACGCCTCCTGCACCCGGGGCACGATCAGGTCCGAAAGCAGCGCGAGCGCTACGAGCGCCGTGGCCGAGAGCGCGAGCAGCACCGCCGGGCCCGTGGCCTACCGGCCGCCCGCCGCCCGCGGGAAGAAGATCACGCGGTCGGCGTTCCTGGGGACGTCCTCGAAGGCGCGAACCATCCTGGCCTGCCGATTACCGTCCTCGTCGGTGCCCGGCACGGCGGCCCACAACCCCGCGTCGAGCTGGAGCCGGAACTCCTCGATCAGACGGCGCTCGTCCTCGAGCAGCTCGATGTCGCCCTCCGCGATCAGTACCTCGCCATGCCCTGGCTTCATCCGCAGAAAGCGCACCCGGATGATTATGTCAAAAGCCTCCAACATCTCCGCCGGGTTCACCGCGGCCGCGGCCGAGCACGTTGACCGGGCCCGCACCGGCGCCGATCTCGGCCAGCCCGTCCCGGACCGCTTGGGCGGCCAGCTCCTTGGCCCGGCGCGCGGCCTGCAGCGGTTCGTCACCCCAGGCCAGCCGCGCGGCCAGGACCGACGAGTGCGTGCAGCCCGAGCCGTGCGCGGCGCCGGCGGGAAAGCGCTCCCCCGGCAGCTCGACGAGCCGGGAGCCGTCGAAGAACGTGTCGATCGCCTGCTCGCGGTGACCGCCGGTGACCACGACGCAGCGCGGGCCGAGCTTGTGGACGGCCGGAGCGAGCTCCGTGTCGCGCTCCCCGTCCATCCCGGCCACGGCCAGCAGCTCCCGGGCCTCGGGGACGTTGGGCGTCACCACCGTGGCCCGCGGGAGCATGCGCGCGACCAGCGTCGCCCGCGCCGCGGGATCGAGCAACTCGGCCCCCGACTCGGCCACCATCACCGGGTCCAGCACCACCGGGGTGTCGGCCGGGAGCAGGTCGAGCCCCCGGAGCACCGCCTCGATCGTCTCGACGTTCCCGAGCATCCCGATTTTTACGGCATCCACGCCGATGTCCTGCGCGACTGCGCGCACCTGAGCCACGATCATCTCCGGCGGGATCGCGTGTACGGCGTTCACGCTCACTGTGTTCTGTGCGGTGATCGCGGTGATCGCGGTCATCCCGTGGACGTGACAGGCCGCAAACGCCTTCAGATCGGCCTGGATGCCGGCGCCGCCGCCCGAGTCCGAGCCGGCGATCGACAGCACGCGCGGGATCTTGCGGCGCTCCGGATTCGGGTCGCGGTCGGGCATCGACCAGCAGATTAGGGGGCGGGCGGCTACATGATCACCACGAACCTCCCGCCCGGTCCGCGCCGGATGTGGCCGCCGAGCTCGAGCGCGGCCAGCGCCGCGAGGCCCTGCTCGGGGGGTATCCCGGAGCCGGCGATCGCAGCCGCGGTGTCGTGCCCTTCGGCGATCGCCGAGCGCAGCCGGGCGAGCTCAGGTCTGAGCTCGCTCCTCGGCACGGCGGGAACCGCGCGGCCCCCGGCGCCGTATAGCGTGTCGAGCACGTCCTGGGGCCCGCGTACGACGTGGGCACCCGCCGCCAACAAGGCGTTGGGCCCGTCGGCCTGGCTCGCACCGACCCGGCCGGGGACCGCCCCCACCGGCCGTCCCAGCCGCTCCGCGTACCTCGCGGTGACCAGGGCGCCCGAGCGATGACCCGCCTCGACCACGACCGTCATCGCCGCCAGCCCGGCAATGATCCGATTGCGGGCCGGAAACGCCCACCGGCGGACCGCCGCGCCGGGGGGCAACTCCGAGACGGTGGCGCCGGTTCCCAGGATCTGGCGATGAAGGCCTCGCTGGCTGGGCGGATAGGGGCGCTCGGCCCCACCAGGCAGGACCGCGACCGTGGCGCCGTCCCCCGACAGCGCGCCGGTGTGCGCGGCACGGTCCACGCCCAGGGCCATCCCGCTGAGGACCGTAAGCCCGGCGGCGCCGAGACCCCGGCCGAGTCCGCGGGCGAGCTCGAGCCCGTAGCTGGACGCGCGGCGAGCCCCGACGACGGCGACCGGCTCGTCCTGGATCAGCCGCACGAATCGCCTCAGGCCGCCGGCCACGTGGAGCACGGCGGGGGCCTGCTCGAGCTCCCTCAGTCGCGCCGGATAGGCACGATCGCAGCGACAGACGAGCTCCAGCCCCGCCTCGACGGCCTGCTGCCGCGCTCCGGCGGCGTCGAAGCGCGTCAGCTCGTCGAGCACGTTTTTCCGGGCCGAGCCGGCCACCGCGGCCACCAGCTCGGCGTCGGGCAACGCCAGCACGGCGTCGATCCTCCCGCGGGCCAGTTCCAGGTTCCCGGTCAGGCGAGAGAGCAGCCACGACCGGGCCAGGCAGTCGTCGCACGCGCCGGCCGCCTCGAGGTCGGCCGCCGGGCCGGACTCGCCAGGCTGGCGTAGCCGGCCCGCGGTCATGCCGCCAGCTCCAGCTCGCCGCCTCCGCGCTGGCGCAGACTCAACCCCAGCAACACGTCGGCCTCGGTCACCTGCTGATTGCCGGCGAGATCGGCGATCGTTCGCGAGACCCGGAGCACCCGATGGCGGCCCCGGGCGCTCAGAGCGCCGATCACGTACGCCCGGGCCAGCGCTTGCTCGGCGCGCTCCTCCAGGCGAATGTGGCGCCGGGCCAGCCGGACGTCGAGCTCGCCGTTACAGCTGGCCGGGGTACCCGCCAGGCGTGCCCGCTGGCGCTCGCGGGCCTCGGCCACCCGCGCGCGAGCCGCAGCCGAGTCGGTGATCGGCGCCGCGCGCAAGTCGGGCTCGGCCGGCCGCTCCACGTTGACCATCAGATCCATCCGATCGAGCAACGGCCCGCTCAGCCGGCGCCGGTGGCGCCGGAGGTCGGACTCGCCGCAGGTGCACCTGTCCCCCACCCCGGCGAATCCGCAGGGGCACGGGTTCGTCGCCGCCACCAGCATGAAGCGCGTCGGGAACACCAGCGCCCGCTGACCGCGGACGATCGTCACCGCGCCATCCTCGAGGGGCTGGCGCAGGGCGTCGAGCGTCGCGCGCTGGAACTCCGACAGCTCGTCGAGGAACAGCACGCCGTGGTGGGCCAGCGTGGCCTCGCCCGGGCGCGGCGTCGATCCGCCTCCCACCATCCCGGCCGCCGAGATCGTGTGATGCGGGGCGCGGAACGGACGGGCGGTGATCAGCCCGTCGGCACGGATCCCGGCCACGCTGTGCACCCGCGTCACCTCGATCGCCTCGGTCCGGGTCAGCTCGGGCAGAATCGAGGGCAGCCGCCGGGCCAGCATCGTCTTGCCGGTTCCCGGGGCGCCTTCGAGCAGCAGGTTGTGGCCTCCGGCAGCGGCGATCTGCAGCGCCAGCAGGGGGGCGGCGTGGCCGCGGACATCGGCCAGATCCGGCATCGGCGCCGGGCTGCGCGGGCTCGCTGGAGCCGCAGCCGGCGGGACCGCGACCCGGCGTCTTCCACTGAGCACCTCGGTGGCCGCCCGCAGAGTACCGACGCCCGCGACCTGGATATCGTCGACCAGAGCGGCTTCGGGCACGCCCTCGCAGGGGAGGATCAGCCGCGTCAGCCCGGCGGCGCGGGCACCCTCGGCCACGGCCAGGGCTCCGGGCGAGTCACGCAGCTCGCCGCCCAGCGAGAGCTCACCGAACACGGCGCAGGTGGCCAGCGGCGCGCTCGGCACCTGGCCGCTGGCCGCGAGGATCGCCAGCGCCAGCGCGGTATCGAAGCCGGGGCCGGCCTTGCGCAGGAACGCCGGGGCGAGGTTGGCGGTGATCCGGCGGGCGGGGAACTCGAAGCCGGAGTTGAGGATCGCCGAGCGGATCCGGTCCCGGGATTCCCGGACGGCGGCGTCCCCGAGCCCGACGATGGTGAACGCCGGCAGCCCGGAGCGGATGTCGACCTCGACCAGGATCTGGCGGGAGTCGACCCCGTCGATGGTGAATGTCGCGACGCGGGCCAGCACGCGGTCCACCGTACGCCGCCTCGCGTCAGGCGTGGGTCACGCCGAGTGCCAATTCTGCTCAGACAAACGCGTTGATTTGCTGGGAATTGTTGCTGTCTGCCACCCACCCGTCACGCGATTGCGCGTAGCTTGAGGGCGGTGAGCAACGACCCTCGCCACGCCCTCGGCCACACCGGCGAACGCCTGGCCTGCGAGCACCTGGAGCGACGAGGATTCACGATTGTCGAGCGCAACTACCGGACGCGCTGGGGTGAGCTCGACATCGTTGCCTACGATGGCCGGACCCTGGTCTTCTGCGAGGTCAAGGCCCGCCGGGCGCTACCCGGTAGCGCCGATCCGCTCGAGGCGGTCAGGCCGAACAAGCGCTCGCGGGTACGCAAGATGGCCGGAAGCTGGTTGATCGACCGCACCAGACGACCGCACGCCGAGGCGCTTCGGTTTGACGCGATCGGGGTGACGTTCGACCGCGCCGGCCGGCTGCTGGAGCTTCGGCATCTGGAGGGGGCGTTCTGACCGAGGGCCGGCTACGCCGGCCGAGCGAGTTCGGCCTGCCGGCCTGACTCGAGGCGGGCGGTTCAGCCGAGGGCGAGCTGCTGGTAGGCGGCCGACTGAAACGAGAGCCGGTGCAGAGGCGAGACGCCGAGGCGCTCGATCGCGCTGCGGTGCTCAGGGGTCGCGTAGCCGACGTGCTGGGCGAACTCCCAGCCGGGGTGCTTGGCATCGACGCGGCGCATGTACCGGTCGCGAGTCTCCTTGGCGATCACCGAGGCCGCAGCGATCGCGGCACTCTTGGCGTCACCGCCGATCACGGCTCGCTG
>JALYXK010000030.1 GCA_030947145.1 Actinomycetota bacterium | reverse complement strand
GCAGAAGGCGGCAGGCGCCGCCTTCTGCGTCGTCCCGGTCGGTCAGTGACCGGCGGTCAGATCGCTGAGGAACTGCTCGCCGGGGGAACCCAGGCCCGTCATGTTGTCGTAGCCCGGTGCCGTGTGGAGCGAGAATGCCCGGGTCTGGCAATGGTTTTCCGCATTGCAGAAAGCCTCCGGTCCCTCGTAATCGATGATCCGGGTGCTGTAGAGGAACCCATCCGCATCATTGAGCGAGTTGGCGAAGTCCGCCCGGGACTGATCCTGCCGGCCGGCGGGCAGGATGTCGAACAGCGACCCGCTGTGGCCGTGGAGCGCGTACAGGCGCGGATTGAGGAAGCCCAGCGAATGTCCGGCCGTCCCGTCCGCCCGTGCGATCACGCCCGCCATCAGCGGCGAGGACAGGCTGGTGCCTCCGATCCGGTACTGGTCGTAGTAGACGCCGTTGGGGAACGTCTGGGTCTCGCCGACCAGCATGCCGGTGGCGGGATCAGCGTCCATCGAGATGTCGGGTTCGACTCGCATCGGATCGGCTCCGTGGGCGCGCGAAAACGACGTCGGCACCACCCCAGCCTGGTAGTCGGGCTGGGGGTAGACGAAACTGGTTCCGCCGCCCGAGCCGCCGCCCAGCGACAGGTTGATCGGTAGCCAGGTCCCGGCCTGGGCGTCCGTGCAGCCCCCCAGTCGGATGTAGGTCGAGTTGCAGAGGTAGCTCTTGGCGGTGGACCACCCGAGCTCGCCGAATCGCTGTCCGGCCTCGTTGATCTTGAGCGTCGTGCCACCGATTCCGGTCGCCCAGGGGCTCGAGGCTGGATAGGTGGGAGCGGCAGTGCCGACGAGGGGGTAGTTGTCCTCCCAGTCGCCGCTGGAGAACAGCACGCTGATGCCGGTTCCGGCCGCCATCAGCAGCGTGTTGTCCGTCGCCGCCCTGACGCTTTCGCTGTCGAGCAGGTCACCCGCGGGGTCGCCGTACGAGTTGGTGATGACGTTGGCCAGGTGGTTATCGACGATGTTGCGGACCATCGCGGTGAGGTCGCCCTGGGCGCAGTTCTCCGCGCCGGCGAACAGGATGTGAGCGCCCGGGGCGGTTGCGTGCACCGCCTCGACGTCGAGGGTCTGCTCGCCATACCAGCCGCTGGGACCGCACAGATCGGCGTAGTTGAACTTGTGGGCCAGCACTTCGCTGAACTGGGAAGCGGCCAGCGGGTGGCTGGGATCGTTGATCGAGGCATAATGCTTCGCGTCGTCGAACAGCGTCGGCGAGGCGTAGGCGTCGACGATGGCCACCGTTACCCCGGACCCATCCGAGCCGCCGGAGAGGTGGTATGCGCTGCGGAATTGCGGCGGCGTGTAGCCGCAGGTCGCCCAGGGCGGATTCGCCGGGTAGCCGTGGTCGTACGGCGGCAGCGTGGTGTCGATCTTCTGGTTGTAATAACGGCCGCACGGTGGCGCGACCCGGAAGCCCGGGGGCGGCGGAGCGCTGCCGGCTCCTGACGCGGATGGCGCGGAGTTGTCCGTGGTGCTGAACGGGCGCGCGAGCGTCTGATCGATGCCGGTGACGCCGGCCACGATCCCGCTCAGGGCGCGCGGGACCGACAGCGCGCGGTCATTGAGCCGCAGCTTCGCCCCTTGCACGCGGTGATAGGAGAGAGAAGTCGAGAACGCGCGCTCGATCTGGCCGGCGGTGCCGGAGGCATCGATGGCCATCCGGTCGGCAGAGACCTTGCCCACGTTGAACCCGCCGCCCTTCAGGAACCGAGAGACCTCGGTGACCTGACCGGCGGTAGGCGAGAACCGGCGCTCCCACTGGGCCGGAGTGAGGAACTTGCGGTAGGAGGCGCTGCCAGGGGTCGAGACCGCCTTGGCCAACGCTTGCGCACCGGACAGGTCCGATGGCCTCAGCTGGACTTCGAAGTCGATCCGGCTACCCGGCGACACCGACCCGGCGTGCGGGGTCGTGGCGGCCGCGGCGGGCCGGCTGCCTTTCAGCGTGACGGCGCCAGAACCGCTGGCGGCCGCGCCCGCTGAGGCGTTGAGCGCCAAGCCCGCGACGACGGCCGCGGCCGTCGCTGGGATGGCAAGCGTCCTACGGTGTCGCATTTTTCTCCTTCTGCCCGTTGACTGCCGCACCCTAGCTCGACCGGCCGGTCAGTTTCAAGCGAGCTGGCGCCTGGTGTCGGAACTCGGGCTCGACCAAGCTTCTGGGGCCCACCACCGTTCCGGGCCGGCGAGCCCCATCAGGTGAGGATCGATGGGGTGGCTAGAGTCGGATGGGCGCGAATGACGGCGTCCCGTGGCGAAACCTCTTCCCCGCCCAGTCCGGCCTTTGCCGGCATGGTGCTGGACCGGGCTTCGTCGCTCCGCGGCGATCCGGACTGGGTGGCGCAGCAACTGGAGGATCCGGCGTCCCGCGCTGTGGCATCCGGTCGCGACGGTGTGGTGATCGACGACGCGGCGCAACCGCGCTTGCTGCGCCGATTGCTGGATCTGGATCGGGTGGCTCCCGACGGCCCGATTCTGCTTGGCCTCGAGGACAGCGTCGCGATCTTCGCCGTCGACTTCGACAGCCTCGAGACCGCGGCCCGAGAGCGCTGGCAGCACCGGGGAAGAGTCGTGGCCCTGCGGGAGGCGGGCAGCCTGCTCTCGCGCGCGGAGGGCGGGCTCGCCGCTTACCTGGCGGGGCTCCTGAACTGGCACCGCTCCCATCGCTTCTGCGCCAACTGCGGGGCGGCCACCGTGGTCATCGAGGCGGGCTACTCGCGGCGTTGCCCCAGCTGCGGCGTGGTGCACTTCCCCCGCACGGATCCGGTGGTGATCATGCTCGTCGAGCAGGCGGGGCATCTGCTCCTGGGCCGCCGGCCGGGATGGCCAGAAGGCCAGTACTCGGTCCTAGCCGGCTTCGTCTCGCCCGGGGAGTCGCTCGAGGAGGCGGTGATCCGCGAGGTCCGGGAGGAGTCCGGCATCGAGGTCTGCGACCCGGCGTTCGTGACCTCGCAGCCCTGGCCGTTCCCGTCCTCGTTGATGCTGGGCTTTGAGGCGGGCTCGGCCGGGGGGGAGCCGAGGGCGCTGGACGGCGAGCTCGAGGACGTGCGCTGGTTCAGCCGCGATGCGGTGGTGGCGGCCCAGGCCGGCGCGCCGGGTGAGCTCCGGCTGCCGCCCTCGATCTCAATCGCCCACTTCCTGATCGAGCGCTGGGCCGGCCGGGCCGGGTGACGGCGAACTCGGGCGTTGAAGTTCGTCTCCCCCTGAGCAACCCTCCTACCGCCGGCGGGGAAAACCGGCCCACGGGAGGTCTCCGGGCTGCAAGACTCGGGGCTCAGTTCTGTTCTCACTCCAGGGAGGTTCGTATGGCGGACAGCGTTTACCGCGTCACCGAGATCGTGGGCGTCAGCAGTGAGTCGTGGGAGGCCGCGGCCCGGCTGGCGGTCGAGACGGCAGCGAAGAGCGTGCGCGAGCTGCGCGTGGCCGAGGTCGTGCGCCAGGATCTGACGATCCAGGACGGCGCCGTGCTGAACTATCGCGTGCGCCTCGGGGTCTCGTTCAAGTACGAGCAGAGCGAGTAAGGCTCCCGCGGCCACGGAGGACGCTCGCTCTGGTCCCCCGGGGCGAGCCGTCTCCGTGGCGGCAAGCCGAGCGGCTCGTCGGGCCCGGCCGCTGGGGTAGCATTCTGGCCAGGTTGCCTGCCGGGGTGGGCGGGTAGCCATTGCGTAGGACGTGCCGTGACTCGGCACGACGAGGAAGAAGGCAGATGCCAGAAAGCACCGGGGAAGGGGCTCGCGAGGAGGCGGGCTCCGCGGGCTCGCCGCCCGGACGTGAAGGCGATCTTTCCAGTCTTGCCTTCGCGCGCGGGCAGACCAGGGCGCTGGAGCTGATCGCGACCGGCGCCGGGCTCGAGGAAGTGCTCGAGTTCGTGGTCAGGACGATCGAGGATCAGGCCCCCGGCATGCGCGGCTCCGTCCTGCTGCTGGAGGACGGTCTGCACCTGCGCCACGGCGCCGCGCCGAGCCTCCCCGCCGAATACTGCGCGCTGATCGACGGGCTGCCGATCGGGCCGGTCGCCGGCTCGTGCGGGACGGCGATGTGGGAGGACCGGCGAGTGATCGTCAGCGACATCGCCACCGACCCGCTGTGGGAGCCCCACCGGGAAGCCGCGCTCCCGTTCGGACTGCGGGCCTGCTGGTCGACCCCGCTGCACTCGAGCACGGGCCGGGTGGTGGGGAGCTTCGCCATGTATTACGACGAGCCGCGCGAGCCCACGCCGCGGGATCTGTGGCTGGCCGACGTGGCCAGTCACCTCTCGGGGATTGCCGTCGAGCACGCCTGGGCCGCCGCACAGCTTCGCCGGCGCGCCGCCGAGCAGGCCGCCGTGGCGGCCGTCGGACAGCGCGCGCTGGTGGGTGGGGATGACCAGGCTCTGATGCAGCAAGTCGTCAGCACCGTCTCGAGCACGTGCGGCGATGCCCGGGTCGCGCTGTTCGAGCGCACCGGCGAGGAGCTGCTGCTGCGCGCCGTCGCCGGCTGGCCGCCCGGGGCGTGTGCCACGCCTGACGATGGGCTCTCGTTCGAGGTACCGGGAGGGGCCCAGGCCTGGGGGGCGCTCTGTGTGGCCCTGGCTTCCGGCGCCGAGTGCAGCGAGGAGCAGACCGTCTTTCTCCAGTCGATGGTCAACGTGCTCGCCGCCGCGATCGAGCGCTCGGAGCGAGAGGAGCGGATCCGTCACCAGGCGCTCCACGATCAGCTCACCGGACTACCCAATCGGGCTCTGCTGATGAGCTTGCTGGCTCATGCGATCGACCGCGAGCGGCGAGTAGGACGGATGTTGGCCGTGCTCCTCCTCGACCTGGACAACTTCAAGCTGATCAACGACAGCCTCGGTCACGCCGCGGGCGACGAACTGCTCGCCGCGCTCGCGCCGCGGCTGAGGGCGGTCGTGCGTCAGAGCGACACCGTGGCCCGATTCGGCGGGGATGAGTTCGTGGTGATCGCCGAGGATGTCGAGAACGAGCTCGAGGCGGTCCGCTTGGCCGAGCGGATCACCCAGGAGCTCAGGCGGCCGTTCTCCCTGCGCGACGGCTCGCACACTGTCACCGCCAGCATCGGCGTGGCGGTGACCCCGTCGGCCACCGGTGGGCCCGACGGGCTCCTGCGCGACGCCGACGCCGCCATGTACCGGGCCAAGGAGGCCGGCGGCGCCGGCCATCAGATCTTCGACACCGGGATGCGCGACCGGGCGGTGGTGCGGACGCGACTGGTCGGGGCTCTGCGCGAGGCGGTGGAGCGCCAGGAGTTCGATCTCGACTACCAGCGGATCATCTCCCTGGCCGACCGCCAAACCGTCGGGGTGGAGGCGCTCCTGCGCTGGCGCCCGGCGGTGGGAGCCCCTGTGGGTCCGGCGGAGTTCGTCCCGGCCGCCGAGGACGGGGGCTTGATCAGGCCGATCGGGGACTGGGTGCTCAAGCAATCGCTGGACAGCGTGGCCCGCTGGCCCGGCACGGCCGCGGCGCCGTGGGTGTCGGTGAACGTCTCGGCGCATCAGGTCGCCTCCACCCGGCTGGCACCATTCGTCGCCGGGCTCCTGGGGGACCGTCAGCTGGCCGCGGAACGCCTGATCCTCGAGATCACCGAGACCGCTCTGGTGGATGAGAAGGGGGCCTCGCTGACCACCGTCGCCTCACTGCACGAGATGGGCGTGCGGCTGGCTTTGGACGACTTCGGGACGGGGTTCTCGCCGCTGCACCACCTGCTCAGCTTTCCGATCTACGCGCTCAAGGTCGATAAGTCGTTCATCGCCGCACTGCCGGAAAGCGCGCCGGCCCGGGCGATCGTCGCCGCCATTGCCGTGATGGCCCACGAGCTCGGCAAGGTGGTGATCGCCGAGGGCGTCGAGACGGAAGCTCAGCTCGCCGCCGCGGCGGAGCTCGGCTGCGACTATGCGCAGGGATTCCTGCTGGGTCGCCCGAGCCCCGAGGCCGATCTGCTCGCCACGCTGGCCATCGACTAGCCGTGTTTCACGGCCAGTTGCCGTCGCCGCGCCGGGGTCCGGTGTCAGAGTTCGCCCCGGTCGTTCGTATATGTCACTGATGCGCCTTTCGCTAATCGCCGCCGCCGCGGCCGCTGTCGGCCTCGTGGCCACCCCTGCGGCGTCGGCGTACAAGCTCGCTCCTCCCGGGAACTCGGCCGTTTCTCAGTATGTCGAGAACGTGCCCGGCGCGAAAGGCAACGTGCCGACGCTGGCGATCCATTCCCATGGCGGCTCGAGCAGCTCGGGCGCCTCGGGAGCGGTCGCCCCGTCCACCCAGCAGGCGCTGGCCAGCCAGGGCAGCGACGGGGCTCGCGCGGCGGCCCTGGCCAACGCGGCGGCGCCGTCGGGCGTGCAC
>JALYXK010000021.1 GCA_030947145.1 Actinomycetota bacterium | reverse complement strand
GTGGTGGAGCTGCCGGCCGGTGATCAGAGCGTCCGGTTCGGCTTTCCCACCTGCTGGGACCAGTGGTTCCCGGAGCTGGCCCGCGGCTATTCGCTGCGTGGTGCCGAGGTGATCGTCTACCCGACGGCGATCGGCTCAGAGCCCGACCATCCACAGTTCGACACCGAGCCGCTCTGGCGGCAGGTGATCGTCGCCGGCGGGATCGCCAACGGGACGTTCATGGTCGCGGTCAACCGGATCGGCGTCGAGGGGCCGATCACGTTCTACGGCTCGAGCTTCGTCTCGGATCCCTACGGCCGGGTACTCGTCCAGGCCCCGCGCGACCGGCCGGCCGTGCTGGTCACCGACCTCGACCTCGACCAGCGCGGCGACTGGCTGGAGCTGTTCCCGTTCCTGACCACGCGCCGGCCCGATGCCTACGGCGCGCTGACTCGCCCGCGGGCGAACTGATCGACGACCCTCAGCACTCCTCGGGTGCGACGCCGGACAAGTTCACCATCGATTCGACCCTACCCGAGGATCCACGCTTCGTCACGGATTGTCCCGCCGAGGCAGCGGGTAGAAGTGGGACGATGCGCTCTGCGAAGCTTCGCCGGACGAGTCAGGCCACCAAGATCCCGATCCCCGGCGCGCTGGGTTCGGGCAGGACGCTGACGATTCCCGCCGGAGCTCGCACCGCCGCGCGCCAGTTCTCGCAAGAGCTCTCCCTGGCGGCGCTGATCGGCGGAAACTTGTTCGGCCGGCTGGCGATGAATCCCGCGCTCGCTCAGATCACCGACAAAGCCGAACGCGGCAAGGTGCTCAACCGGAGCTGGCGGCGCTATGGCACGGTCAACTCCCTGGCGCTGGCTGGGCTGGTGGCGGGCTGGCTTCCGACACGGCGGGATGAGTTGGGCGCGCTCTGGGTCAGCCGGGGTGAGCGAGCCATGGTGCTGACCAAGGACGTCGCCGTGGCGTGCGTCCTCATCACCGGTCTGGCGTCGGCCGCCGCTGGCGTTGGCTTTGCCCGCGAGGCGCCCGGAGGCGCCGTGCCGATCGACTCGGGCCACGATCCAGCGCCGGAGACTCCGACCCGGGCGGCGCGTCTGAAGCGGCTGCTGAACGTCCTCGGCGCCTTGAATCTCGCCGCCGAGGTCGGGCTGGTCGCGATCAACGTCGCCATGGTTCAGCGACGTACGCGCCGGCTGCTGAAGCGCTGAGTGCCCGGGTCGCGCACCGGCTGCTGAAGCGCTGAGTGCCAGGGTCGCGTGCCGGTTGCCCGGTTGCCGGACCGGACTGATCCGGCGGCCGCCGCGGAGGCAGCCGCCGGATCAGCCGGGAAATGCCTTCGAGCTAACTGGTCTCGCGCTCGAGCTTGGCGACCTCGCTGGCCTTCTCATCGGCGCGATCCTCGGCGCGAGCGGCCTCTTCCTTGGCATCGCCCTTGCGCTCTTCCTTGCGGCCTTCGCGGTGCAGGGACGAGTCGCCAAGAACGTCGCCGGCGGCCTGCTTGGCCTTGCCCGTAACTTTGTCAGCAATGTCGCTCATAAAGCCCTTTCTCTGGTTGAAGGCGTCAGAGCAGTGCTGCCCCGAGCGGCGGCCTCACAAACGCGAGCGCGAACGAGCCGGGTGGGCATTTGCCGGTCTATGCGAGTGATCCCAACGCCGCGCCTGACGCGCAATTCGAGCCGGGCCGGCTCGAGCATCTCGTGGTCGGCAACGCGGGCCGGCTGCTCGACGCGCGGCGCACGCCGGTCCGCCTGACCGGGATCGAGCTCGCGAGCGGGCAGTTCGTCGCCGAGGTGCGGGCTTTCGAGGATCAGGGCGCGAGCTGGCGCGTGCCGTTCGAGGAGGTGCAGCGATTTCAGTTCGTCCGTGGTGCCGCACACGCGGCGGCCGACGAGCTGCGTCTATATCGGGCGGCGGTGGCGCGGTTCGATCGCCAGGTGAGTATCGAGGCGACAGCATCCGTGGCGCAGGCCACCCGCGCTAGGCTAATCCGAGAGCGGTCGATGGTGCGTGAGCGACTGGACGCCCTCGGGGTGCCCGCCGCGCTCGACGCTGCCGTGTGCATCGAGCGGCGGGAGGGGGATCCTGAGCTTGTCTCAATCGTCCAGGCGATCCTGGCCGAACGTGATCTCGCTGGCCTGGACCACAAGTTCGCTGCGCAGTACGTGAGTAACCCGTGGTCGGGGGACCTCGTCAAAGGTCACGCGATCGTTGCGGGCGAGCTCGGGATCGCGGCATATCGCGGCAAGGTGATGCGCGATCCGCAGGGTTTCGCCGCCGAGTGGTCAAAGGCCCGGCGAGCCGAGCATCTGCTGCTGCGGCTCGCCTTGATCACCGAGCTCTGGTCTCGGACGGGACACAGCGAGGTCCTGCTCTATCGGGCCGTGGCCAGTGAGATGACGCTGAGCGCGCGTCTGCCGACGGTATTCGTCTCTGCCACGTTTTCGCGGGAGGTCGCCGAGGAGCAGTTCGCCGGAGGTCCACGGACTCGGGCGGCGGCCCTCTACCGCAAGACGATCCCGCTCGAGCGGTTATTCATGACCTTCTGGGAGACGCCGGCGCTGAACAGCGCCTATCGCGAGGCCGAGGCCGTCCTGATCGGGTCCGCGCCCGAAGCCTTCTGACTCAGGGCAGCACCGCTTCGATCAGCTTGGTGAACTCGGCCTGCCCGGACACGTTGGGGTGGAACGATTCGGAGATCGGATTCGAGAGGCCGTTCAGCCACTCCGATGACGAGCAGATCTCGTGCGCGTTGAAGGCGCTGCGGGGATCGACGAAGGTGAATCCGTGCGCGGCAGCCCGGGCTTGGATCACGCCGTCGAGTAGGTCGGCGGTCTGGTTGAGCTCCTTCTCGTGACTCGAGGTCAGCGCGTCGAAATTGCAGGTCGCGCCACCGCTGGTGAAGAGATGCGGATAACCGAGGATGACCACGTGCGCCTTCGGCGCGTGCGAGCGGATGTCCGCGTAGGTCGTGTCCAGGAGCGGCGGCAACTGGTTCTGGATGTAGGAGTCGGCGCTGTTGATCGCGCTCTGGCAGGGGAAGTAGAACAACGCGCAGTCTTCGATCACCGTGCTGAAGCCGGCATCGTTACCGCCGATGGTCATGGTCACGAGATTCGTCGCGCTGTTCAGCGGGCCGAGCTGACCGGAGATCACGTCGGATGTCTTGGCGCCGCTACAGGCCTGGAAGCTGAGCGTGTACCCGCGGGCCGAGCTGATCAGCGGACCGTACGCCTCGGGGCTACGGCTGCAGTTGCTGCCGGCGTGGTAATACGTGCGCGTGCCGACGCCGGAGGAGTACGAATCGCCCAGCGCCGCATACGGCGGGGCCGCGGCCCACGCGGACGAGGCGAACGCCATCAGCACGCCGGCGCAGACTCCCGCCCGCGCGATCGTCCGCCGCCAATCTTTCATTCTCCACCTCCCGGTTTGTGTACTCAGGACCCGGTGTAGCGCTCCACCAGTGTCGTCAAGGTGGGGCTGCTGCCGACCGCTGTGCAGCTTTGCAGCGTTGGGCAGGACACCGAACTGAGCGTGGCCGGAGCGTTGTCCAGAGGGTTGCGCTGGACCACCCACTCCCGGCCGTCCCAGCGCTGGATGGTCGTTCCGACGCTCGGCGCCGCCTCATCGTCACCCACCGCCGTGCAGGCATCCGGGCGCGTACAGGACACGCCGTTCAGGGCGCTGATCCCCAAGCTGAACGTGGGCTGGACGAACCAGGCATGGCCCCGCCAGGCCTCGGCCAGAGTGGAGGTGATCAGGCCGTGGCTGGCGTTGCCCGCGGCCCCGACCGCGGTGCAGGCCAGCGACGCTGCGCATGACACCGCGTTCAGCGAGGTGAAGTTGTCGCCCTGAGCTACCGCGGGAGTGCTCTGGATCGTCCACTCGCGGCCGTTCCAGCGTTCGGCGATCGCAGCCTGTCCGTCGTTGGTCGCCACCGAGCCAACCGCGGTGCAGGCGTTCGGCGATGTGCACGACACACCGCTCAGACCGTTCGACCTCGGCGGCATGGAGTCGATCGACCAGCTGTGCCCGTTCCAGCTCTCGGCCAGCGCAGCCGATGGGCCGAACTGCTCCTGCGTGATACCCACCGCCTTGCACCGGTTGGCGCTCGGGCAGGAGACGGCGCTCAGCGCGCTGGTGCCGAGGCCGGATGGACTTGGCGCGGGTTGAATCTGCCAGCTCGCCCCGTTCCACCGCTCGATCAGAACCTTGGAGCGGCCGGGATTCCTATCGGTGCCGAGACTGGTCCCGACGGCCGTGCAACTGTGGCCCTGGCAGGACACACCGCTCAGTTCGGCCCCGCCGGATTCGGTCGGAGCCGGCACGGGCCGGATGCGCCATACCCCGGCCCGCCGCTGTTCCGCCAACGGCACCTGACGGACGAAGCCGGAGGTGAACGAGGTACCCACGGCGACGCAGGACGCCGCCGTGGTGCACGACACGCCGGCCAGGCTTGCGGCGGGCCCCTCCGGCGTCGGGCTCGGCTCGATCGTCCAGGAGGAGGCACCGTGGTTATCAAGCACAATGCTCGTCGCATCTACGCCTCCCCGCTGCCCTTGCCGGCGAAGTTTCCGCTCGGCTGGTCCCTGCCACTGAAACCCGACTATAGCCGCGTCCGAATGCTCTGCCAACTGCTTTTTCAGCCTTCCAGTCCCGTCCCGCTGGCGAACGGCAGCGCGTAGAACACCGCCAGGGCGCCGCAGATCGCCAGCGTCACGTAGGGGGATACCGCGGCGAGGACAGTGGCGAGGAGATACGGGAGCAGGCCCAGGCGGGAGCGGCGAAAGGCCGTCCGCCGCCACTGTTCGGACGGGGCGTCCTGGAGCAGGTGGACCTTCAGCAGGAGGATGTGACGGTTCAGCACCGAGAAGCAGATCGACATCAGCAGGAACGCGCCGCTGTAGACGGCAGCGGCGAGGTGCTCGCCCTGGCTGCCCTTCAGATACGCGGCCATCAGGTTGGTGGCGAAGGGGAGGGCCGAGATGCTCATCAACAGGAACAGGTTGAGGATCAGGATCGTGTGATCGACCTCGCGCAGGCGGCTGATCATGGCGTGGTGGTTGATCCAGATGATCCCGATCGTCATGAACGAGGTCACGAAGGCGGCGTACTGCGGCCACATCTTGAGGAGCTCGCTGCCCAGCGAGGGAGCATGGCCCTCGGACCCCTGCGTCGGCGGGACCTGTAGGTTCAGCACGAGCAGCGTGATCGCCACCGCGAGCACGCCGTCGGAGAACGCCTCGAGACGAACCTTGCTCATGCTGACCAGGTTTCGGCGGCGACGGCTCGGCTCCTTGGCGCGGGGCGGTTGCTCGGTCTACGGCTGAACCCGGACCGCGGCGATATCACAACCTCCCCCGGCGAGTGCTTCGCCCACCGCCAGGCGCTGGGCCTCGTCGCGGCAGACGCAGACGATCGCTCCGCCCGAGCCCGTGTAGTTGGCGCTCGCGCCGGCGGCCTGGGCCAGCTCGATCATCTCGTGCCGGGGGTCGAGCACCAGCATCGCTCGTCGCGCCTCGAAGCTGGCGTCCACCGACCGGCAGAGTTCGACGGCGTCGCCGGCCAGCAGTGCGTCCCGGGCCGCCCGAGCCGCCCGGGCCAGCTC
>JALYXK010000019.1 GCA_030947145.1 Actinomycetota bacterium | reverse complement strand
GGCGAACGCCTGCGCCGAGCTCCAGCGGTCCTCGGGGCGCTGGGCCATCCCGCGGGCCAGCACCGGGTCGACCGCCGCTGGCAGCCGGGGGTTGCCCGTGCTGGCGCTCGGCCGCGGAGCCTGCTGGTGCGCCCGGGCCAGGGCGGCGAAGTCCTCGGCTCCGAACGGCCGCTCGCCGACCAGCAGCTCGAACGCGGCGACGGCGAGCGCATAACGGTCGCTGGCCTCGGTCGCCGGCCTTCCCCGGGTCTGCTCGGGGGATATGTAGGCGGCGGTGCCGAGCATCTCGTTCACGCTGGTGATCGGGTGCTCGGCGGCGAGCCGGGCGATCCCGAAATCGGCGAGGTGCAGCACGCGGTCGCGGCTGAGCAGCATGTTGGCCGGCTTCACGTCGCGGTGCAGCACGCCGAGGCTATGAGCGTGATCGAGGGCCAGCGCGGCCTCGTGGATCCAGCGCAGGGCGTCGGCGGGGGACGCGGTCCCGACCCGCAGCGCATCGGCAACGGTGCCGCCGCCGAGGTGCTCCATCACGAGATACGGGCGGCCGCCGGCGTCGCCGACGTCGTAGATCGTGATCACGTGGGGATGGCCCGAGAGGCGGGCCGCGGCGCGGGCCTCGCGCAGAAATCGCCGCACGGCGCGCTCGTCGTCGGCATAGCCCTGGGCCAGCAGCTTGATCGCCACCATCCGTCCGAGCACGTTGTCGTACGCCCGGCACACCGAGCCCATACCGCCGGTGGCCAGCAGGCGGAGCGATTCGTAACGTTCCGGCAGATCTACGTCGAGGGTGGCGACGGCGCTCGACCGGCTTCTGGCGCTCGACCGGCTTCTGGCGTACATCGAGCATGGCTTACCCGACCTGACCGGTCCCTACCCATCGATTTCATCGCCGGACGCCTGCCGCCGCTCCGTAACTTCTATACTCGCCCGGCGATGGCCAAGGTCTGTCATATCTGCGCGAAGGGCCCAGCTTTCGGCAACAGCCGCAGCCACTCGATGGTCGCCACCAAGCGACGCTTTGATCCGAACCTGCAGCGGGTCCGGATCGATGACTCCGGGACGCCCCGCCGCGTGTACGTCTGCACGCGCTGCCTGAAGGCGGGCAAGGTCACCAAGGCTCGCTAGTGGCCGCCGCTCCGGCGCCACGGCACTGACGGCGAGCGGTGTCCGATCCCAGCATCGTCCGCTTCCGCGCGATCGTAGAAGCCGGTCTGGTCGCGTTGGACGCTCGCCGGGACGAGGTCAACGACCTCAACGTGTTCCCGGTGGCCGACGGCGACACCGGCGACAACATGGTGCTGACCCTCCGGGCCGTCCTGCAGGAGCTCGATCGGCTGGCCTCGGCCTCCGAGGAGCGGACGATCGACGACATCGGCCGCGACGAGATCGTGGCCTCGGTGGCCCGCGCCGCGCTGCTCGGCGCGCGGGGCAACTCGGGCGTGATCCTCTCGCAGCTGATCCGGGGCGCCGCCGAGGAGCTGGCCAGCCGTCCCGGTGAGCTCGTCGATCCGGTCCTGATCTCGGCCGCTCTGGCCCGGGCCGCCGACCAGGCCTATGGCTCGGTGCGCGAGCCGGCCGAGGGGACGATTCTTACCGTGGTCCGCGAGATGTCGGCCCGGGTGGCCTCCGAGCTCGCGCACATGCGCGACGGCCGGCTCGGTCCGGAGGCCAGCGACGACGAGCAGGACGCCGTGATCGCCGAGGTGATCGAGCACGCGCTCGAGGCAGGACAGGACTCGGTCAAGCGTGGGCCCGACCTGCTCCCGGTGTTGCGCGATGCCGGCGTGGTGGACGCCGGCGGCTACGCTCTCACGGTGCTGCTGGCGGGGATCGTCGGCGCGCTGCGGGGCACCGAGGCCCCGGCGCTCGAGCACCACGCCGCGGCGCGGGTGACCCATCCGCAGCATGCCTCATCGACCTACCAGTACTGCACCAACTTTGCGGTTACCGGCAGCGACCTGGACCATCGCGTCTACAGCCGGGCGCTGGAGCGCCTCGGCGATTCTGTGCTCGTCGTCGGCGATCGCACCACGCTCAAGGTCCACGTCCACACCGACGACCCGAACGCCGCCACCGGTCTGTTCGCCCTGGCCGGGATCGTCTCGCATCTGGACGTGGCCGACATGCACGAACAGGTTCGCAACCGGGAGGCACGCCTGCGCACCAGGGCCGAGCCGCCGGCACGGTGCGGCGCACTCGCCGTGACCACCGGCGATGGGATGCGCTCGCTGTTCGAGAGCCTCGGGGTGAGGGTGCTCGACGGCGGCCCGACGCTGAACCCCTCGACCTACGACCTGCTCGCGGCGATTCACGCGATCGCGGCCGAGGAGGTCGTGGTCCTGCCCAACAGCCCCAACGTGGTGATGGCCGCCGAGCGGGCCTCCGAGCTCTCCGAGCGCGCCGTTGAGGTCGTCCCCTCGCGCTCGCTGCAGGCCGGCCTCGCCGCCGCGGTCAGCCTCGACCCGAGCGGCAGCGCGGCCGATAACGCCGCGGCCATGATCGAGACGCTGGCCCGCGTGCGCACCGGCGCGGTCGCGCCGGCGGCGCGCGACGACGCGCAGGGACGCTTCCGCCAGGGCGACGCGATCGGCTTCGTCGAGGAGCAGCTGGTCGCCTGGGGCAAGCCGCGCGAGACCCTGCGCGACGTACTCGAGCAGCTGGCCGAGAACGCCGAGCTGATCACCTGCCTGCGCGGAGCCGAGGTTCCGCTCGACGACGAAATGGTGCAGGCCCTGGCCGCCGGCGAGGTGGAGTTCGAGCTCTCGGTGGGCGGGCAGCAGAGCTACTGGTGGCTCCTCTCGGCTGAGTGAGTGACCGCGGCCGTAGGCATCATCAAGCCCTCGCGATGGTGCCGACGGCGTTCTCCAGCTCGACCGAACTGCAGGCGGAAGAGCTTGTCGGCGCGCCTGTCCGTTATCCGTGCCCGTCCCGCCTGCACGAGCCGCTGGACGTGGAGGGGCCCAAGCTCGAGCGAGCCGCGGCCACGCTCGGCCTGCACACCGTCGGTGATCTGCTCGAGCATCTACCCCGGGACCGCCGGGAGGCCCGCTCGGTCGCGCAACTGGTTCCCGGCGAGACGGCGACCGTGGTGGTCGAGATCCGGGCCATCAGCGCGCGACCGGTCCGCCGCCGCGGGATGCGCCCGCTGGTCGAGGCGACGGTGGCCGACGACAGCGGGGCCATCAAGGCGACGTTCTTCAATCAGCCGTGGCTGGTGAACAAGTACCCGGCGGGGACACGACTGGTGCTGCACGGCAAGTACGAGGCGCACAACCGGTTCCGCGTGCAGGGGCATGCGCGCACGACCCTGGCTACCGCCGGGAGCGACGCGGTCGCCCACTATCCGGCCACCGACGGAATCTCCTCGACCCAGATCCTGGCGCTGGTCCAGGCACACGAGCGCGACCTCGGCGACGTGCTCGAGCCGCTGCCCGCCGCGCTGCGCTCGCGCGAGCGGCTGGCCGACCGGCCCTCGGCCCTGCGCGCCGCGCACTTCCCGCAGCTTGACTCCGATCAGGAGCAGGGCCGGCGGCGGCTGGCCTTCGACGAGCTCCTGCTGCTCCAGCTGGCGCTGCTGCACCGGCGCCGAGCCCAGGCCGAGCACGCCAACGCTCCGGTCCTGAGCCGGGCACCCACGCTGACGGCGCGCTGGCTGGGCGAGCAGCTGCCGTTTCCGTTGACCGGGGACCAGGAGCGGGCGCTGCAGGCGATCGACGCAGACCTGGCCGGCGAGCGCCCGATGCAGCGCCTACTGATGGGCGAGGTCGGCTCGGGCAAGACCGTCGTGGCGCTCTACGCCATGCTGCGGGCCGTCGAGCACGACCTCCAGGGCGCCCTGATGGCTCCGACCGAGACGCTGGCCGAACAGCACTTCGCCACGGTTCAGCGGCTGCTGGGCTCAGAGCCGGTGCGGGCCGCATTGCTGACGGGCTCTACTCCGGCCAAGCGCCGCGCCGACCTGCTGGCCAAGCTCGAGTCGGGAGAGCTCTCGCTGATCGTCGGCACCCACGCCCTGATTGAGGAAGCGGTCCGGTTCGAGCGACTCGGCGTCGCCGTGGTCGACGAGCAGCACCGCTTCGGCGTGCGCCAGCGCTCGGCGCTGCACGCGAAGGGCGCCGGCCCCGAGCGCCCGCACGTTCTCCACATGACCGCCACCCCGATTCCGCGCACGCTCGCGCTGGCCGGCTACGGCGACCTCGACTTCACCGTGCTGCGCGAGTTGCCACGCGGGCGGCGGCCGATCCAGACGTTCGTCTGCTCGACCGACAACGAGCGGGCCCGGGCCTATGACCGGATCCGCGAGGAGCTACAGGCCGGGCGCCAGGCGTTCGTGGTCTGCCCGCTGGTCGAGGAGTCCGACCTGCTGCAGGCCCGCGCCGCGACCGCCGAGTTCGAGCGGCTGGCCGGCGGCGAGCTGCGCGATTTCGGCGTCGTGCTGCTGCACGGCCAGATGCGCCCGGCCGCCAAGCAGGCGGCGATGGCCGAGTTCGCCGCGGGGAAGGCCGACGTGCTGGTGGCGACTTCGGTGATCGAGGTCGGGATCGACGTCCCCAACGCGACGGTGATGCTGGTCGAGGACGCCGACCGGTACGGGATCTCCCAGCTGCACCAGCTGCGCGGGCGGATCGGCCGCGGCGCCCACGATTCGCTGTGTCTGCTGTTCGGCGCCAAGGACTCAACCCGGTTGCGCGCGCTGGCCAGCATGGCGGACGGGTTCGCGCTGGCGGAGATCGACCTCGAGCTCCGCGGGGAGGGGGAGCTGGTGGGTACGCGCCAGCACGGCCTGGCGCAATTCAGGTTCGCGGAGTTGCCCCGGGACGCGGAGCTGCTCGAGCGGGCGCGCGCCCACGCCGAGCGGATCGCGGACGGCGATCCCGAGCTGAACCTGGCCGAGCACGCGCTGCTCTCCGATGCCCTGGCGGAGCGGTTCGGCACCGAGGCAGCGGCCCCCATTCGAGCGTGAGCGCTCCGCGTCAGGCCAGCCTGTGGGGGCCGAGGGCCCCGATCCGGACCTGAGCCCGTGGAGCGCCGGACATGCGGGTGATCGCCGGATCGCGGCGCGGGGCGAAGCTGCTGGCGCCGCGTGGGCGGGAGACGCGGCCGACGGGGGATCGCGTGCGCGAGGCGCTGTTCTCGATCCTGGTCAGGGTCGATGGCGCCCGGGTGCTCGACCTGTTCGCCGGCTCGGGCGCCCTGGCCATCGAGGCGCTGTCAAGGGGAGCGGCCGAGGCGACGCTGATCGACTCCTCGCCCGCCGCGATCACGACAATCCGGCGCAACCTGGGGGCGCTCGGGTTGAGCGCTGAGGTGCGCCGCACCGACGCGGCGGACTTCCTCCAGCGCGCACGAACGGACGCGCGTCAATACGATCTGGTCTTCCTCGATCCCCCATATCGTCAGGCGAGCGGGCTCGGTCCTCAGCTCACAGGTGCGCTAGCGTCGGTGCTCGCACCGGGGGCCCGAGTCGTCGCCGAGAGCGATAGACGCGCCCCGCTGCACCTGGAACTGCCGTTGCTCGATGAGCGCCGTTACGGCGACACACTGATCCGAATTCATGGCCCCCGATAACCGCATCGCCATCTGTCCCGGCTCCTATGACCCGGTTACCTTCGGCCACATCGATGTGATCTCGCGCGCGTCGGCGATGTTCGACCGAGTGATCGTCGCGGTGGTCAACCTTCCGGTGCGGAAAGGCAACACGCTGTTCAGCGCCGAGGAGCGCGTGGCGTTCGTGGAGAATGCCACGCGCGATTTCCAGAACGTGTCGGTGGAGCCGTTCAGCATCCTCGTCGTCCAGTTCGCCCGGTCGCGTGGAGCGAAGGCGATCGTCAAGGGGTTACGGGCGATCTCGGACTTCGAATACGAGCTCGAGATGAATCAGCTCAACCGCGTGCAGGCACCCGATGTCGAATCCGTGTACCTGATGGCCTCGCCCAAGTACAGTTTTGTCAGATCGAGCGGGGTGAAGGAGCTCGCCACGTTCGGCGGCACGATCGACGACATGGTCCCCGAGGAGGTCGTGGCCGCTTTGCAGGAACGGCTCGGCCGCTGACGAAACAGAGGTTCTGCGATGGACGTCCTGGTACTCATCGACAAGCTTGACGATCTCGTCCACAA
>JALYXK010000462.1 GCA_030947145.1 Actinomycetota bacterium | reverse complement strand
CGACGAAGATGTCCTCGCCGACCCGCAGATCCCGGCGCTTCTCCAGGTAGCCGGCGACGAACTCGGTGGTGCCCGGCGCGATCGTCGAGCGCAGAATCAGCGCGTGCCCCGGGCGCAGCAACGGCAGGAGATCGTCGACCGCGGCGCGGACCTGGCGCAAATCGCTCTCGACATGCGAAAACGATGGCGTGCCGATGGTGATCACGATGTCGTCGGCCCGGACGGCGTCGGCGGCGCGGTCGGTGAGCTCCAGCCGCCCGGACTGCAGGGTACGGTCGAGTAGCTCCTGGGTCCCGGGCTCGGCGAACGGCATCCGTCCGCTGCGGATCGACTCGAGCAGCGTGGGATTGTGGTCGACGCCGAGCACGGACATGCCGAGCTCGGCGAAGGACAGGGCCAGCGGCAGCCCCACGCGGCCCAATCCGATGACGGAGAGGGGGCGCTGGTGGTCGGCCGGAGGCTGGTTCACGGCGGAGGTGAGGCCGCTAGCCGGCCACGTCGCCGGTCAGGCTCGGCAGCGGCTCGAGCCCCGGCTCGGCCGGGTGGCCGCGGATCTCGCCCGCAAACGCGATCCGGTCGAGCCGTACGATCTCGCGCTCGCCCTCGAGCCGCGCGGGATGATCGGTGGGCAGGTCGCGGATCAGCCGGCGGATACGCTCGCGCAGCTGGAGCGCGAAGTGCGGGGTGGAGGCGCCCATCAGCTGGCGGACGTCGTCGAGGGTGACCTCGCGCCCCGCGCGGAGTCGGTCTGGATGTTCGGCTTGGCTCATTTCTGTGGCACGACCTCGAGCAGATTGTCCATCTCGGCCTGAACCGGCACCGAAATAGCGTTCTGATCTCCGATCACCCAGCCGTGGTTGTAGACCGCCGCAGTCGGGCCCTCCTGCGAATAGCCCGGGGTGGCGTAGTTGAGGAAGTAGTTGAGCACTGACTTCGGAAGCGCCGAGGCCGAGTCGGTAAGCAACTCCGGACCATAGCCGCCGGTGGCCGACAGCGCCGCCCCGGCCGCAGCGTCGAGGGGACGGTGCGAATTGATCAGGGTGTACCCGTGTCCGGGGCTCCGGATCGCCCAGCCGAAGCTGCCGGGAACGTGGACGCACGGTTGCCCGTACGCGCAGGGCGGGTCGCGGTACTGCGCGAATGCGACGGCGCTGGCGGGCGGGTCGCTGGCCCCGATGCGCTTGACCCTTCCGTACTTGCTCAGCTGCTTCAGCACGCTTTCGGGAATCACGCTAGGCGGGCCGAGCACGTAGATGTGCGGTTTCTGATGCGCCAGCAGCGCCTGACGGGTCACGCTCGGCACCCCGGAGCTGTTCACGAACAGCACTGGCTCGCCGCTCTCGGCCGCCCAGCCCGCGGCGGGCATCGCGTAGGCGGGGTCGGTGCCCGAGGCGATCACCACGTTGATGCTCGTCTTGCCCAACGCGGCGCTACTGAAGCGGTCGATCGCCGCCGCCAGCGCGTACGGGTCGCTCCCGGAGATCGAGGCCGACCGCTCCCCCGGGATTTGGGCCACCTTGCCGATCCGGATGACGCGGGCGCCGCCGGCGGACCCCGAGCCGGTCGGGGCGAGCAGGCTCAGCGCGTCGGCGGTGGCCGAGGGCAGCGATGATGAGCCCGAGAACAGAATCGGGGCGCGGATCGGCCGGGCCATCAGCACGGACGCGGCGATCGCCGCCTGCCAGTCGTCGGTCGACACCAGGGTGACGGCGGCGGGATGGGTTCCCGGCGCCGAGGAGGGATATACGGCGAGCGCGACGCCCGCCGCGTCGGCGATCGGGTCTCCTCCGGCTACGCGAGTCGTGTTCTTGGTGGCCACCGCCGGGAAGCCCAGCTTCTGTCCGGCCTGGGGCGTCTTCGACTGCACGCCCTGCTGGACCGGCGCCGGAGTGCGGATCAGCTTCGTCCCACCGCCACAGCCGGCCAGCACCGCGCACGAAACGATCAGGGCCGAGAGGGTCCTGGAGCGCCTGGGCCGCTTCACGGGCAAGGACGTTAGCGTGATGGCCGCACTTCTGTGTATATTGCCGCCACGCCGAATCCGTGGCCTCAATGTCGCGGAGCGGGGGACCCAAGATCCTGGGGCGAATCTCGTGGTGAAGCCGCGAGAGGCGCGAGCTCTTTTAGCGCCAGCCCGACAGCTAACCCCGCAGGCTGACGAAAGAGAACGACTTGCGGGTCAAGGGCCTGATACTCCCCAGCATTGCCGTACTCGCGTTAGCCGCGGCCCCGCAGGCCTCGGCCGCAGGCGGCGGCGCGGCAGTGGGCGCCAAGAAGGGGAGGCACGCCCCGGCGAGCCACCCGAAGGCGACAGGCAGCTCCGGTGGCGTCGGCCTCGGCCGGCCAGCGTCTGCGCCCAGCGGCCCCACTCACCCCACCGTCCCCGGGTTCGCCGGCAAGATCGTGGACGGCCTCGCCTACGCCCCCTCGTACGCTCCGATCCAGGTTCAGCAGGCGATCTGGGCGGGAGACCGAATCCGCAAGAAGCCGTACATCTGGGGGGGCGGTCACGGGAGCTTCAAGGCCGCCGGCTATGACTGCTCCGGCGCGGTCTCCTACGTCCTGCACGCCGCCGGGCTGTTGAAGACCCCGTACGCCTCGGGCGATTTCATGGCCTGGGGCGAGAAGGGCATCGGCCGCTGGATCACCGTCTACGCGAACCCCGGCCACGCGTTCATCGAGATTGCCGGAATCCGCCTCGACACCTCGGCGGAGAGCGACCCGAACCCGGCGCCGGGCTCCGGTCCCCGCTGGCGCCCCGTGTACCCGGACCCCCCGGGCTTTCGGGCCCGCCACCCACTCGGTTACTGATCCCGTCCGGTATCGGGCTTCTGGCATGGGCTGGCCTCGGCTACCCTTCGTGGGCCAGTCCAGTCACCCGCCAAGGAGGATGCGATGCCGGGCCTCTCCGGTCGCATGTCAGTTGTCGTCAAAGCCAAGATCTCGAAGCTGCTCGATCGGGCTGAGGATCCGGCGGAGACGCTCGAGTACAGCTATCAGAAGCAGATCGAGCTACTCCAGAACGTCAAGAAGGGCATCGCCGACGTCGTCACGTCAAAGAAGCGCCTTCAGCTGCAGGAGGAGAAGCTCCAGCAGCAGGTGCTGAAGCTCGATACGCAGGCCCGCCAGGCGCTCGCCGCCGGCAACGAGGAGCTGGCGCGAGTGGCGCTGGAACGCAAGAACGTCGCCCAGACGGAGCTTCAGTCGCTGGACAGCCAGGTCGCTCAGCTCGAGCAGCAGCAGGAGCAGATGACCGCCTCCGAGCAGAAGCTGCGGACGAAGATCGAGCAGTTCCGCTCGAAGAAGGAGGTCATCAAGGCCCAGTACTCGGCCGCCGAGGCGCAGGTCAGGATCTCCGAGGCCGCGACGGGCATGGGCGAGGAAATGGCCGATGTCGGCATGGCGATGCAGCGGGCGCTGGACAAGACCGAGAACATGAAGGCCCGCGCCGACGCGGTCCAAGAGCTCGAGGAGGCGGGCACTTTCGACGACCTCACCGCCCTGGGTTCCGGAGAGGACGACATCGACCGCCAGCTCAAGCAGCTCTCGAGCCCGACCGAGGTCGACTCGGAGCTCGAGAAGATGAAGGCCGAGCTCGGCAGCGGATCGGGAACGGCCGGAGAGCTCGGAGC
>JALYXK010000446.1 GCA_030947145.1 Actinomycetota bacterium | reverse complement strand
CTCCGAACGGCAGGAACGCCGGGGTGCCGAGCACCGCGGAGAAGCCCCAGATGAACAGGACGGCCAGCGGGATGCTCACCGAGGGGGGCATGACGAGCCGCATCGGGTCGTTGGGGTGATCGTGGTGCACGCCGTGGATGATCCAGTGCAGCCGGGCCCCAATGCCCTTCTCGGGCTCGAAGTGGAAGACGATCCGGTGCAGCCAGTACTCGGTCAGGGTCCAGAACAGGTAGCCGCCGAGCAGCCAGGCGAGCGTTGCCCAGCCGGCCCCGCGGACCAGGCCCTCGACGACCAGGAACACGATCGTCGGGCCGAACAGGATCGGCGGGACGGCGGGATGAACCCGCGAAAGCTTGTCGAGCAGGTCTGAATCGAACATGCGCGGCGAAGCGCGCAGGACCTCGGCGCGCTTGAGGCCCTCGAGCTGATCCATCTGGGGCGTCTGCATGGCCTAAAGGATAGCCGCAGGCTCCGCCCGATCACCGATTTGCCGCTTAGGCAGCCTCGGCGGGGGGGTCGGCCGGCATCACGATCACGATGTGGTTGACCGCCACGGCCAGGAACGGACTGTGCGTGATCGGGCCGTCGCCGTCGATTGGCCCCAGCCTTACGTCCGTCAGGGCCAGGAATGCCCGTGCGTCGGCGTTGAGATAGTCGGTCAGCCGGCTTCGGTACCCATCCCGGGGCATGCTCAACATCCCGGTGATCCGGTAGCGGTCGGTCTCGACCACGATCCGCTCGTCGCGATGCTCCATCGCCGCGACCATACTGTCTGATGGCCCGGGCCGCCCAGCCGCGATGGTGGAACGTGCGCCCCGCGCAGAACCGTAAGCCGGCGACGTATCGCTGTCCGTTCTGTGACCGCCGCCTGCCGGCGCTCAGCGAGCACATGCTGATCGTCCCCGAGGGCGACTCCAGCCGCCGGCGTCACGCGCACAGCGCGTGCGTGATCAAGGCGCGGCGGGCCGGCCGGCTTCCGACCCGGGAGGAGTGGCAGCGCACACAGCCACGCCCGCCCAGCCTCCTCGCCCGAATCGTCCGTCGCTGGAAGCCCCCGGAGGAATAGTGTTCCCCAGGCGATGGCCGGCCAGTTGAGACTTGGACTGAACCTCGGCTACTGGTCCGGCGGGCCCCCGCCGGGGGCGGCGGAGGCCGTAGCCGAGGCGGAAGGGCTCGGGTTCGACTCGCTCTGGACGGCGGAGGCGTACGGGTCAGACGCGTTGACGCCGTTGGCGTGGTGGGGAGCGGCCACCGAGCGGCTCAAGCTGGGCACCTCGATCGTCCAGATCTCGGCCAGGACCCCGGCGGCCACCGCGATGGCGGCGATGTCGCTCGACCACCTGTCCCAGGGAAGGTTCATCCTGGGCCTAGGCGTATCCGGGCCGCAGGTGGTCGAAGGGTGGTACGGCCAGCCCTTCGCCAAGCCGCTGGCCCGGACGCGGGAGTACGTCCGGATCCTGCGCGAGATCTGGGCCCGCGCGGGCCCGGTCACCAGCGCGGGCCCGCACTACCCGCTGCCGCTCGCCGACGGAACCGGACTCGGCAAGCCGCTGAAGGCGAGCATCCATCCGCTGCGTGAGGACATCCCGATCTACCTGGCCGCCGAGGGGCCGAAGAACATTGCGCTGGCCGGCGAGCTCTGCGACGGCTGGCTGCCGCTGTTCTACTCCCCCTACCACGACGGCTTCTACCGCGACGCGCTCCGAGAGGGTCTCGGTCGCCCCGGGGCCCGGCGCACGGCGGAAGCGTTCGAGGTCGCGGCCACCGTCCCGTTGATCGTCACCGATTCGGTCGAAGCGGTCGCCGACATGCTACGGCCGATGTATGCCCTGTACTTCGGCGGGATGGGTTCTCGTAGCGCGAACTTCCATGCCGACGTGGCGATCCGGATGGGCTACGAAGCCGAGGTGGCCAAGATCCAGGAGCTCTACCTCGCCGGGCACAAGGCCGACGCGGCCGCCGCCGTTCCCACCGCGCTGATCGAGCAACTAGCCTTGATCGGGCCGCGGGAAAAGATCCGGGATGAGCTCGCGGCTTGGCGCGAATCGGTCGTAAGCACGCTGCTCGTCACCGGCGACGCGGCGATGCTGCGCACCGCCGCCGAACTCGTGCTGGGCTAGCGCTAGGAGCCGGTCTGGGGCGGAAGCGCGCGGCGCCGATCGGCCTCGAGGATCCGATGGGCCTTCAACCCGAGGCTGAGGCGCTCCCGCCCGTCCGACTCGTAGGGCGAGAGCCCCGAGACCTCCAGCACGCGGGTCAGCCGGTAGCCGACCGTGTGCCGGTGCAGCTGCATGGCTTCGGCCGTCTCGGTCGTGGCGCCGTGGTGGGCCAGAAAGGCTCTCAAGGTGGCGAGCAGATCGGTGTCGTGCTCGGCGTCGTACTTCTCCAGGCCGGAGATCGTGCTGGCCCGCAGGATCTCGAGCTCCGCCGGGTCACGCAGCAGGACGCCGATCAGCAACCGGTAGATCTCCTCCTGGGTGGAGAGCATCGCGTCGGGTTCGGTGGCCAGGCCGAGCATCACCTCGGCCTCGCGGATCGCGTCGTGCAGGGCCGCCGGATTGCGTCGTGGTACCGAGGTCGCGACCCGCATCCCGCGCCGCTCGAGCTCGGAGCAGAGCAACCGCAGGTCATGCCCGCTGCCCTTGGGGGCCACCGGCACCAGGGCCAGCACGTGATTCTCCGTGACCTCGGCCAGCAAGGCGGCAGAACCATCGGGAAGCTCGCGCGCGGCATCGCCCGTCCACTCGGCGCAGATCGCCGCCGCCCCGGCGACGAGATCGCAGCCGAGGCGCTGCGCCTCGCTGACCAGGGCGCCGGCGTCACTGGGCGGCGCCAGCGCAAGCGCCTGCAGGAGCGCGCGGCGCGCGACCTCCAGGTCCCCGTCCTGCGTCTCCCGGATCAACGCGGTCACGGCCGCGGCGGCGGCTGCGGCCTCGAGCCAGGCGCGGCGCTCCGGGTGCGCCTGATCCCGGCCCAAGGCGGCCACGATCCCCACGACTCCGTGGCCGATCCTGATCGGCACCGAATCCGAGACCGAGGGGGGGTCGGCCGCCTCCAGGCCGGCGATTACGGTGGCCGCGTGCTCCGAGAGCTCGCGGATCACTCCCGGCTCGGCTGCGCTCGGCGGCCACAGCACCGGTGCTCCGCGCGAGGGAAGGGCGATCGCCACCGGACATCCGAGGCCGGCCGAGGCCGAGGCGGCGACGCTCTGAACGTCGTCGCCCGCGACGGCGCCCGAGACGATCGTCAGCGGGGTAGCGCGGGGAGCGGCTGCAGCCGCCCCCCGCGCTTTCCCTGACACTACGCTGCCCTCAACCGGCCGAGCAGATCGCATCGTGGCTGTTGCTGCACGCAGGATCTCCCCCGCGCAAGATCAGGCCACCGACGGTGTCGTTTCCTTCCCGAGGCCGGGCACGCCGCCCGGGTACCCGAGCGACGGCACGTCCGAGGGATAGACCTCGTGCCCGTGCTCGGCGATGTCCCCGATCTCCATGTTCTCTTCGGACATGCGCAACGGAATGAACAGACCGACCACCTTGAGCAGGATGAATGTCCCCACCGCGGAGAAGCAAATCACCCAGATGCCCGCCAGGGCCTGCCATTTCAGCAGCGTCCAGTTGCCGTGGAGGACCCCTCCCGGCGTGTTGAAACCGGGAGTCTTACCGTTCGCCGACGGGAAGTAGATCGCCATGTTGGGATCCGCGAACACGCCGGTCAGCAGGCCGCCGGTCATACCGGCGAAGCCGTGCGTGTAGACCACACCCAACGTGTCATCGACGTTCCTGAATGGTCGCAACCGGCTCACGTAGTTGAGCGCGAAGTAGACCAATGTCGACGCGATCACGGCAATCGCCATCGCTCCCCAACCGTTCACATAACCCGCGGCTGGCGTGATCGCCACCAAGCCGGTGATCATGCCGTTGACTCCGGAGATCAGACCGGGCTTGCGGCCGGTGATGTAGTCCCAGCCAACCCAGACCATGAACGCGACGGCCGTACACAGGTTCGTGTTCAGGATCGCCGCCGAGGCCGAAGGACCGGCGAAGTACGGGTCTCCACCGTTGAACCCGTTCCAGCCGAGCCATAGCAAGCCCGCGCCGACCGCGACCATCGCGACGTTGTTCGGTGCGTCGATCTCGCGGTCTCGCTGCAACCGTGGTCCGATCACCGCCGCCGCCACGAATCCGGAGACACCGGCCGACAGGTGGATGACGTAACCGCCGGAGTAGTCGATCGCGCCCTTGTGGGCGAACCACCCGCCGCCCCAGATCAGGAAGGCGTTGACGGTGTAGATCAATGAGGACCAGAGGGCCACGAACGGCACCCACGCCTTGAAGTTGATGCGTCCGAGCACCGAGCCCAGCATCAGCAGCGGCGTGATCCCGGCGAACACGAACTGGAAGTACGCGAGCGACGACATCGGGAACCGGAAGCTGGGAATTCCACCGTCGGCCAGCGGGATGCTGGCTCGGCCCTGTTCCTGCGCGTGGCCGAGGATGTCCCCCGGTATCCCGATGAAGGTCGAGAAGAAGCCCGAGCCTGAGCCGATCGGATGGCCGAACGCCATCTTGAACGCCCACAGGACCCAGACGATCAGGACGATCGAAAAGGCGGCGAACGCCAGCATCATGCTGTTCACGGACCAGCGCTTCTGCATGACCCCGCCGTACAGAACGACCAGCCCGGGCACGCTCATCAATCCGACTAGCGTGGCGGCGGTCATCTGCCAGGCGTTGTCACCCGCGCTGAGCCAGGTGGGGTATGGGAGCACTACGGTTCTCCTTGGTCCGGAGGGGTCGGATAACCGACCACTCGGTCGGCGGCAGGGCACGATCGGGCCCAGAGTTCCGGGTGTAGATTGCTATCCGAGCGGCCGATGACCTATGGCCGTGAGTCCAGCAAACAAAATGGGCTCCTGGACATTGGGATAAACACCTGGCCGGCCCCTGTGGTAGCCCCCGGATGGCAGGGGATTGGCGAAGTCCGAGCGGGCCCGGCTAGAGCCGGACCGGGACACCGCTGGGCAGGATCAGCGCCGAGCTCCGCGCGGAGTTAAGCTCCGACCGTGCCGAGCCGCCGAGCGCGATCCGTCCGGGCGACGAACCGGGCTGCGAGCCGACCACGATCAGATCGACCCCGCCGGCGCCGAGCGCGGCGAGCTTCGCCCCAAACCTCTCCGCCAGCGCTTCGGCGGTCTGCGTGGCGGCCGGTTCCGGATCCGTTCCAAAGACGGCGATCGACTCGATCGCCTTCTCCTGCCGGGTCCGGAGCCCCGCCGAGGCCACGGCGATCGGCACCGGTCCGCCCTCGAGCAGACGCTGCGCGGTCGCGCCCGGCTCGGAACGCCCGGGCGAAGTCCGATAATCGGAGCCGAACACGATCACCGAGGCCTGCTCGGCGGTGGCGAGCTGCTCGAGTCCCTCGCCGGTCGACGCGCTGACGATGATGTGCTGGGGTATCTCCGGATCGCCGAGCAGCGCCGCGCCCTGCTGCAGGCGACGCTCGGCGTCGTGCTGGGCGAGCTCCTCTCGGCGAGGATCGAACTCCCGCGAATGGCGTACGTAGGCCAGGGCCAGCGCAGTGCCCGCCCCCGCGAGCATCTTCCCGAGAGCGATGGCGTCATCGTCGTTCGAAGTGCCGTCGTAGGAGACGATGATGCCGGTGCCCATCGGCGTGCATCCTCGGGCAGCGGCGCCCCCCGGGCATTGGCCCTGAGGACAGGAATCGGCAGGCAGCCCTATCCACGTGGCACAGCGCCGGCGGTGCCCTTCGGCGGGTGACGCTCGTCGTGTGCCACGATCGAAGCCGGAGTACGTCGAAATGCGTCCAGGTGCTGCCCTCAAGATCGTCCTGACCTCAGGGTTAGGGTTCCATTTCCGGCACCACTTCCACGGTCCGGCGATCGATTACGTCGGCCTGGCGCTGGCCGCCGCGGCGAGCTGGGTCGGAGTGCCGGGACCGGGCGAGCCGGTGTTGATCGCGGCGGGCGTGGTCGCGGCCCGGCATAAGCTCGATATCTCCTCGGTGATCGTGGTCGCCTGGATTGGGGCGATGGCCGGTGGCCTGGTCGGCTGGCTGGCCGGGCTCAAGGCGGGACGCGCCGTGCTCATGCGCCCCGGCCCGCTGCTGCGCTTCCGGCGTGCCGCGCTCGCACGCGGCGATCAGGTGTTCAAGCGCGCGCCCGTGGTCGCGGTGTTCCTCGCGCCGTCGTGGATGGCTGGAATCCATCGGGCCCGGGCCCGGGTCTTCCTGCCGACGACGGTGGCGGGGGCGGCGCTGTGGGCGGCGGGAATCGGCCTGGGCGCGTACTACGTCGGCCCGCCGGTGGTCGACTTCGTAGGCGACGCCGGCTTGGTGCTGGGGATCTGCCTCGCCCTGCTGGTGACCGGGATCGTCGGCTTTGAAACGCTACGTCGCCGGCGCCGCTGGAGCTCACCTTCCTAGTGCTGCCCTAGAGCCCGGTGGCCGACCAGTCGACGGTCTGGAAC
>JALYXK010000437.1 GCA_030947145.1 Actinomycetota bacterium | reverse complement strand
CAACAGCAGGCGGCGCAGGCGCTCCGGGAGGCCGACGAGGCCATGGCCGTTGCCCGCTCCGAATCCGAGGCCGCCGCCGAAGCACACCGCCAAGCTCGTGAGCGCTTGACGAGCACCTGACGCGCGGCCGCCGACCCGGGTCCTGCATAGCGGCAGCCGACCTCCTCCGCACCAGACGCTTCGGCGCGGCGGCGACCACGTCCAACCGGCGCCGACCAGGCCACTCAGCCGCGCTGGCTGGTGAGGCGCAGCGCCAGCGGATGGCTGACCGGCAAGCGCGCGATCTCGCCGGTGTGGCGAGGCTGTTCGTCGACTACGTGCCAGGCGGCGCGGAGCACGCGGGCGGAGAACCGGGGATCGCGCCGTTCGAGGTGGGCCAGTGCGGCCGGGTGGGCGAGTTGCCACGTGGTCGTCAGCTCCGCCCAGGCGTCGGCGAACTCCAGGACGCAGGAGGTCAGCGGCATCCAGTCGCCGCCGCCGTAGCGTTCGGAGAAGCTCTCGTAGAAGAGGGCCTGTCCGACCTCGTAGCCGTCGGATTCCCAGCCGCCCGGATCGTCCCAGTGGCGGGCGCGGCAGGCGAATCGCAGCACTCGCCGGTCTCGGCGGGATAGTCCGAGGGCGCGGGCGATGGCGATGGCGTACCGCAGCTTGGCCTCCCGGCGCGAGAGCGTGCTGGCGTCGGGGGCGAGGATGGGGGTGGCGAGCTTGAGCAGCGCCGCGGGCAGCCACGAGACTGCGGGCAGCAGCGCCAGCGCCGGGACCCCGACCGAGCCGTACAGGCAGGCGATCCCCGCCGCGATCGGCACCGGCAGCAGCATCGCGGCGAAGTGCTTCAGCGGGAGCGGCTTGCCGTCAAGCAGGCAATGCACGATTCCGGCCACGATCAGCACGTTGACGATCACCATTCCAGCGCCGGCCAGCGCATAGGCCGGCCAGCGCTCGACGATCGCCTGCGCGTGGGCGCCCGGAAGCACCCGCAGCAGCGCGGCGCCGATCAGCACCGCCCAGGCGAAAGAAGCCAGCGTGGCCAAGGAGGCGATGCGCCGCGGCGGGTCGTCGCGCTCGACGACGAGTCGGGCGAGCTCGGTCACCGCGACGATCAGGAACGCGCTGAGGGGTCCGCAATGGACCAGCGCGATCAACCAGATCGGCAGGTCGGCCTCGAGCCGCCAGGTGGTCAGCGCCCATCTTCGATCCGAGAGGTAGCTCAGCGCCGCCAGCATTGCTAGCAGCAGCGCCACGGACGGGTGCTGGATCGAGCCGCGCGACGCGATCACCACCACCGCAAATCCAGCCACCAGCAGCACCGCGGCAAGCGGCGAAGCGATTTGGGATCGTCTTCCGATGAGCTTCTCTACGCGCAAGGCCTTGCCTTAGATCACTCCGGCCACTACCCGAAGTCGAGGTGGGTAATCGGCCACCGAACCTAACTACAGGCGCGAACGATGTCTAGCCGCCACGATATGGCACGGGTGCCTCCTCTCCGAAGGGAACAGGGAATCCCGGAGAAAGCTAGCCGCGCGAGCCCGTCAAACCAAACATTCGTCCATTCAGGGGCGCGCGGGGCTCAGCGAGCGGCGGCCGCGAGCAAGGCGTTCTCGAGGATCTCGAGCGCCTGGCCCATCGTGCGCCGGCTCACGTTGAGGGCCGGCAGCAACCTGACCACGGCATCTCCGCGACCCCCGAGCTCGAGGATCAGGCCGCGCTCCAGGGCCGCGCGCTGAACGGCCAGCGCGGCTTGCGAATCGGCCTCCCCCGTCCCGGGGTCGACCAGCTCGAGGCCGAGCATCAGGCCCGTGCCTCGCGCCTCGCCGACGTTCGCGTGATCGCGTGCCAATCCGTCCAGCGCAGCTCGGGTCTCCCCCCCGATTCGCCTGACGTATTCGAGCAGGCCGTCGCGCCGGAGGATGTCCACGAAGGCGATTCCGGCGGCAAAGGCCAGGTGGTTGCCGCGGAACGTACCGGTGTGGGCACCCGACTCCCAGGCGTCGAGCTTCTCGTCGTAGAGGATCACCGAGATCGGCAGACCGAGGCCGCCTAGCGCCTTGGAAGCGATGATCACGTCAGGAACGATGCCGTGCTGCTCGAAGGCGAACCAGCTCCCCGATCGCCCGCAGCCGCACTGGATCTCATCGACGATCAGGGGAATCCCGAGCTCGCGCGTGACCCGGCGAACGCCCTGGAGGAAGTCCGTCGGCGCGGGGATCACTCCGCCCTCGCCCTGTACGACCTCGAGGATCACCGCGGCGGGCAGCGGCACGCCGCCGAGCGGATCCTTCAGCGACCGCTCGAAGTACTGCAGGCAGCGCTCCCCGGCGCCGGCGGCGTCGCCCGGAAGCGAGCACCGCAGCCCGTACGGGAAGGGGAAGAAGTGCACGCCGGGCATGCCGTTGGCGATCGGCTCCTTCTGGGAGACGAGCGCCGAGACCGCCATCGCCCCGTGCGAGCCGCCGTGGTAAGCGCCCTGGAAGGCGACGATGTCGCCGCGCTGCGTGGCCGTCTTGCACAGTTTCAGCGCCGCCTCGACGGCGTTCGCGCCGGTCGGGCCGCAGAACGCGATCTTGGTGCGCTCGCGCATCTCCTCGGGCAGCATCGACAGTTGGACCGAGACGAAGTCGTCCTTGAGCTCGCTGGGGAAGTCGAGCCCGTGGGTGAGCAGGGGCAGCTGCTCCTGCACGGCTTCGATCAGCTCCGGATCGGAGTGACCGAGCGGCAGCGCCCCGGCGCCGTTGAGAAAATCGATGAACACGTTGCCGTCGACGTCCTCGACGTACGAGCCGGCACCGCGCGCGATCGCGATCGGCAAGCGCCGCGGATAGGTGCGGGCGCTCGACTCCCGCTGTTCCTGACGGCGGAGCAGGGCCGCGGACCTCGGTCCCGGCAAAGACGCTTGCACCGCCGGCCTGTCATATGTCCGCCCCGCCTCGTCGTCGTGACGCGGGCTGAGCGCGTTGATCGGTATTGCCCCTGCAGTCATTGAATCGCCCCCTGTGGCATCGCCCTCGTTCTCTAGGCCCCCCTCATGGTAGAGCCCCGAAGGCGCTTCCACCAGAGGGGGGATCTCACGCCCGCTCAGTGGAGTTCTCAGGCCGGCGTCGGCGCGGCGTCGGCGGCACCGACCATCTCGCCCATGGCGACGAGTAGCTTCCGAGGCCCGCTGAACGGCCGGCGCGCGTGCGCGACCAGCATGTTGTCCACCGCGATCAGGTCGCCCGATTGCCACGGGAACTCGACGCACAGCTCCTCGTAGAGCTCGCCGATGCGGTCGATCACCTCGTCCGGGATCGGAGTCCCGTCACCGAAGTAGACGTTGCGCGGCATGTCCTCATCGGCGAACAGTTGCCGCAGCGCCGTCCGGGTCTCGTCGTCGAGGCAGGAGACGTGATGCAGCTGGACCTGATTGAAGAACAGCTTCTCGCCCGTGCGCGGATGCGTGGTCACGGCGGGAGCAACCTGGCTGATGCGCAGGCCGCCCTGCGTCCACTCGGAGGTCATGCCCGCGTCGGCGCAGGTTTTCTCCACCTCGGCCTGGCTGTCGGTCTTGAAGAACTCCTGCCAGGGGACGTCGATGCCCTCGGAGAAGTTGCGCACGTACATCAGGCCCTTGCTCTCGAACTGATCGCGCAGCTCGGGATCGAGCGCGGCGTAGACCTCGCGGCAGTCGAGCAGCGGCGTCTGGCCGCGATCCTGCGACGGGATCACGCAGAAGAAGAACTGGCGCAGGGGCCAGGTGGCCAGGTGCGAGCTCTCGTTGTGGAAGAGGATCATCTTGTCGGGCGGGTACGGCGTCGAGCCATAGACCTTCTCGCCGGCGCTCTCCGGCGGCAGGTCGCCGTAGTCAGCGAAGAGGTCGCCCGCGATGGTCGAGGCGACGGCCTCGAAGTCGGCGGCGCTGTCCAGACCGAAGCCTCGGAAGATGATCGCGCCGTACTTGTCGAAGTGGACGTTCAGCTCGTCCTTGTGCGAGGCGCACCAAGCCGCGAGGTCGACGTTGTCGACGGCGGGGGTGAGCATGATCGGAAACTTGTCCTCGTTCCCGGGGACAAACCCCGTCTCCACCAGATTGGTGGTCGCCACGGCCTTGCGCCGCATTCCCCTGAGGCCCCCCGGGCCGCTGGTCGGTTCTGTGCTCACCGTTCCTCCTCTTGGATGTCTCGATAGTCGTGCCAGCTGTGGGTGAGTCACGTCGATCACGCGACATGTCCCGCTGCGTGATGCCCGCGCCGCAACGTAGCCACGCTGCGGTTCGCCCGGTGTCCTCGTTACCACTGCCCTGACTCCCCACTGCCTGCAGTCCGTAGCAGCGCAGCGGGAGAACCATGGTCAAGAGTAACAGCGACGCCCCCGGTTGCAACCACCGGGGGATCGTAGACGCCCTGCACCCTCCGCACGAAACCCCGAGCAGCCCGAAGGGCGACCGTCTATGATTCGGGTCTGAGCCACGGATCGGCGAAATGAGACTCACGATGTCGGTGGTTCTGATGGGCATGGGGCAGCTGTAAAATTCAGGGGGATTGAGCCGTGGAGTTGAACCTAGCTTCGACTGACGACATGCCGGGCGCAGGGACCGCCACCGTCGCGGGGGCCGCCGCCCTGCTGGCGCGCTACACAGATCGCAGTGAGCTGGTGCTCGGCTACCGCGACGGCGAAGCTCAGCGCGAGCTGAGGCTCGACGTGACCGGTGACCCGACGTTCTCGGCGTTGCTCGGCCGGGTCCAGAGCGCGATCGACGCCACCGCCCCGCGCGCGGCCACCGGCAACCCGGTCGAGCGCGACGGCGATGCGGTCGAGCTCGACGCGCTGGTCGGACCGGGGGCTGTCCTGTCGATCCGGCAGAACGGGTCGCTCCGGGAGCCGGCCGAGTCTGACCCGCTCTGGGGCCATCTGCGCACCCTGCTGGCTGCCGCCCAGGCCGACCCCCAGCAGCCGATCGGGGCGCTGCCGATGCTGAGCGAACCCGAGCGTGACCAGCTGCTCCACGGGTGGAACCAAACCGCTGAGCCCTACCCAGAAGCCTGTCTGCACGAGCTGATCTCGCGCCAGGCCGCGAGCACCCCCGACGCGATCGCGGTGCAATACCGGGACGAGCGGCTCAGCTATGCCGAGCTCGACTCACGGACCAATCAGCTCGCCCACCACCTGCAGAAGCTCGGCGTGGGACCCGAGGTCCTGGTCGGGATCTGCGTCGAGCGCTCGGCCCGGATGGTGCTGGGCGTGCTGGGCGTCCTCAAGGCCGGAGGCGGCTACGTGCCGATCGATCCCGCCTACCCCGCGGATCGGCAGGCCTTCATGCTCGAGAGCTCGCAGGCGCCGGTGATCCTCACCGAAGAGCGGCTGCGCGCCTCGCTCCCGCCCAGCGATGCGCGGATCGTCTGCATCGACACC
>JALYXK010000434.1 GCA_030947145.1 Actinomycetota bacterium | reverse complement strand
CCCCCCCGCCGGGGTGGCGTAGTCGATTCGCCGCAGAACCCTGGCGGGCGCGCCGGCGGCAATCGAGTAGGCAGGGATGTCTTCGGTGACCACCGAGTTGGCGCCGATCACGCTGCGCTCGCCGATGCGCACTCCGCTGGTGACGACGACGTTGGCGCCGCACCATACGTTGTCCCCGATCCGGGTGGGTCCCTTGCTGGTGAAGCCCTGCCAGGTGATCGGGCGGTGCGGGTCGTCGAAGCGGTGGTTGGCGTCGGTGACGAAACAACCATTGGCGAACATGCAGTGGCTGCCGATCTCGACCAGCTCGAGCGAAGCCACCATCACCCCGATGTTGAGGAAGGTGCCCTCGCCGATGGTGATCCGTGAGCGGCCGGGCGCCGTGATCCAGACGCCGGGCTCGAGCAGCGTCCCGGCGCCGACCTCGAGCCGCCGCTCGCGCAGCGCCTCGAGCACGTTGCCGTGCACGGGCCAGCGCACGAAGGCGTCCCGGCGCAGAAACTCCCAATGGATACAGGCCCGGTTCCAGGGCAGCGAGTTGCGCTCATACCAGCGCCACTTCTGCGCCCACAGCCGCATGTGCGCTGCGTTCATAGGTCCGCCCGCAGGAGATTTGCGCCAGCAAATCTCCCCAGGGAACTCGCGCCAGCGAGTTTCCCCTTCACCGGGCGCCGGCGGCCGCGCGGCGGCGGGGCGAGCGCTGGCGCGTGGCCTTTACCCGCGGGGCCGGCAGCATCGCGGCCAGGAACCGACCGGTGCTCGAATCCGGCACCGCCGTGACCTGCTCCGGGGTGCCGGTGGCGATCAGGCGCCCGCCGCCGTCGCCGCCCTCGGGCCCGAGATCGATGATCTGGTCGGCGACCTTGATCACATCCAGGTTGTGCTCGATCACCACGATCGAGTTGCCCGCATCGACCAGGCGCTCGAGCACCTCCAGCAGCTTCTGGATGTCGGCGAAGTGCAGCCCGGTCGTCGGCTCGTCCAGGATGTAGATCGTCCGCCCGGTCGAGACCTTGCTCAGCTCCGCCGCCAGTTTGACCCGCTGGGCCTCGCCACCAGATAGCGTCGTGGCCGGCTGCCCCAGCCGCATGTAGCCCAGGCCGACGTCACTCAGAGTCTGGACGCGGCGGTTGATCTTGGGGATGTGCCTGAAGAACTCGAGCGCCTCCTCGATCGGCATCTCCAGCACGTCGGCGATCGTCTTGCCCTTGAAACGGACCTCCAGCGTCTCCCGGTTGTAGCGCTTGCCGTGGCACTGCTCACAGGGAACGTATACGTCGGGCAGAAAGTGCATCTCGATCTTGATCTGGCCGTCGCCGCGGCACACCTCGCAGCGCCCGCCCTTGACGTTGAACGAGAAGCGGCCGGGCTTGTATCCGCGGGCCCGTGCCTCCTGGGTCTTGGAGAACAGCTCCCGGATCTGGTCGAACAGGCCGATGTAGGTAGCCGGATTGGAACGCGGCGTTCGCCCGATCGGCGACTGGTCGACCGAGATGATCTTGTCGAGCTGATCGAGACCGCTGATCCGCTTGTGCACGCCGGCGCGCTGGCGCGTGCGGTGCAGGCGGTTGGAGACCGCCTTGTAGAGGACCTCGTTGACCAGCGTCGATTTCCCCGAACCCGAGACGCCGGTGACGCAACAGAAGACCCCGAGCGGGATCCGGACGTCGATCTTCTTGAGGTTGTGCTGCGAGGCACCCTCGATCCCGACGTAGCCGGTCGGCTTGCGCCGCTTGGCCGGGATGTCGATCGTGCGCGTGCCGGCCAGGAACTGGCCGGTCAGAGACTCCTTGACCAGGGCGACCTCCGCTGCCGTGCCCTCGGCCACCACGTATCCGCCGTGCTCACCGGCTCCGGGGCCGATGTCGACCAGATGATCGGCGGCCCGCATCGTGCCCTCGTCGTGCTCGACCACCAGCACCGTGTTGCCGACGTCGCGCAGCCGCTCGAGCGTCCTGATCAGCTTCTCGTTGTCGCGCTGGTGCAGCCCGATCGACGGCTCGTCGAGGATGTAGAGGACGCCGACCAGGGAGGAGCCGATCTGCGTGGCCAGCCGGATTCGCTGGGCTTCGCCGCCCGAGAGCGTGGCGGCTGCCCGCTCCATCGACAAGTAGCCGACGCCAACGTTGTCCAGGAACTGCAGGCGCTCCTCGATCTCTCGGAGCACCAGCCTGGCGATCCGCCGGTCGTGTTCGGTCAGGGCCAGCTCGCGGACCCACTCGAGCGCCCGGCGCGCCGACAGCGCCACGAACTCGTGGATCGCCGTGCCACCGACCAGCACCGCCCGCGACTCCGGCCGCAGCCTCGCGCCTTTGCAGTCCGGGCACGGCCGCAGGGTCATGTACTCCTCGATCTTCTCCCGCGAGAAGTCCGACTCGGTCTCGCGGTAGCGCCGCTCGAGGTTCGGCACGATCCCCTCGAACTGGGTCGCGTAGGAGCGCTTGCGGCCGAACCGGTTCCGGTAGGAGATCGGGATTCGGTCGCCGTTGGTGCCGAACAGGAAAAACTCCTGCGACTCCGCCGGCAGTTCCTCCCACGGCGTCTCGAGGTCGACGTTGTAGCGCTGGGCGATCGCCTGGATCAGTTGCTCGTAGTAGTCCGAGGCGCTGGCCGCCCAGGGGGCGATCGCGCCCTCGCCGATCGACAGCGTCGGATCCGGTACCACCAGCTCGGGGTCGATCTCCATCTGGGAGCCCAGGCCGGTACAGCGCGGGCAGGCGCCGTGGGGTGAATTGAAGCTGAAGATCCGCGGCTCGAGCTCGACCAGGCTGGGCCCATGCACCGGGCAGGCGAACTTCTCGCTGAACAGGATGGTCCTCGTGCCCGCTTCGCGGGCATTGGGAGTTTCGCCTGGCGGCGAAACATCCCGGCCCGGGCTAATGGCGCCGACCAATTCAATCTCCACCAGGCCGTCGGCCAGCGCCACCGCGGTCTCGATCGAGTCCGCCAGGCGCTTGCGCAGCTCGCCCTTCATCACCAGCCGGTCGACCACCACGGCGATGTCGTGCTTGTACTTCTTGTCGAGCACGATCGGCTCGTCGAGCCGCCGGAGCTCGCCGTCCACCTTGATTCGGGTGAACCCCTCGGCGCGGAACTCCTCCATCTGCTTGCCGTACTCGCCCTTTCTCCCGCGGACGATCGGTGCCAGCACCATGAAGCGGGTCCCCTCCTCCAGCTCCATGACCTGGTCGATGATCTGCTCGGCCGACTGTCCGCTGATCGGTCGGCCGCAGATGTGACAGTGCGGATGCCCGACCCGCGCCCACAGCAGCCGCAGATAGTCGTAGATCTCGGTGACCGTGCCGACCGTCGAGCGCGGGTTGCGCGAGGTGGTCTTCTGATCGATCGAGATGGCCGGCGACAGGCCCTCGATCGAGTCGACATCGGGCTTGTTCATCTGGCCCAGGAACTGCCGCGCATAAGCCGACAGCGACTCGACGTAGCGCCGCTGGCCCTCGGCGTAGATCGTGTCGAATGCCAGCGAAGACTTCCCGGATCCCGACAGGCCGGTGATCACGGTCATCGACCCACGCGGAATCGAGACCGTCACGTCCTTCAGGTTGTGCTCACGGGCTCCCGAGACGACTAACTGATCCACTCAAGCGAGTCTAGTAGACCGAACAGACGTTCCCATCCGCCCTCCTGGTCCGAAACTCGCTCCTACCGGAAAAAGGCGTCAGCCTTCAACCGAGGCGTAGACCTCGTCCAGCAGGTTGCCGGCATCCGGGAGCTCAAAGTTCTCCTCTAGGTAGCGTTCGGTCTCCTCGCGGGGGGTTCCGTTGAGCGCCATGTTGAGGGCGATCAGCCGGGCGCCTTCGGTGTCGTCCGCGCCCTCCCCGGGGCCGCTCACCGCGGCCGCCGGCGCCGGCGCCGCCGCTGCGACCGGCTCGTCCTCCGGCTCGTCGTCAAGCTCGATCAGCGCCTCGGCCGCGACGAGCGGCTCGGCGATCGGCTCCGGCTCGACTTCGTCCACCTCGAGCTCGACGACGGCCACCACGGGCTCGGGTTCGAACTGGGGACGCGGGGCCACCGCGGCGCTGACCTCGGCCAGGTTGCCCTCGAGCAGCTGGAGATCGGCGCCCAAGCGGTTGGACCCGGTGCGCAAAGACTCGACCAGGGCCCCCAGCTCGCTCTCCATCGCGTCGATCCGCTGCAACATCACCGCGGTGGACTCCGACACCTTGCTCACATAATCGCGCGCCTGGCTAGTGGCCTGCTCCCGCGTGGTGTGAGCCTCGCTGGCCGCCTCGGCCCTGATCTCGCGCGCCTCCTCCTCGGCCTGACGCTGGATGTCCGCGGCGCTGGTCTCAGCCGCCTCGACGATCGCCCGCACCTGCTCGCTGGCCGAGGATGCCAGCGTCTCGCCGCGGCGGCGGGAAGAGCGCTTGAGCTCATCGATCTCATCGGCGAGGACCTTCAGGTGCGCGTCCACCGCGTCGGGGTCGTAACCGCGCCGCCCGATGGGAAAGTCTTTCTTCTCGATGCTCTGTCGTTCCAGCGCCACGCTACTACCTCCGGTTCGAGGATCAGGGAGAGGCCAGCGCAGCGTATCGGAGCCATCGCCCAGAGGGCGCTGGGCACCGGCGGCCACCGATTTCTGGTCGGCTCAGCTCTGGCCGGCGAGCGCGAGCTGGCGCTTGAGGTCTCGGATTTCGTCCCGGAGCTTGGCCGCGTACTCGAACCTGAGCTCCTCCGCGGCAGCGAGCATCTCCTCTTCGAGCTCGACGATCGTCTGCTCGATCTCGGCCGGCGGCACCGAATCGACGGCCCGCTGCCGACGCCGGCGAGATTTCGGGACCTTCGAGTCGGACTGCAGGAACTCGGCGATGTCGGAGATGCCCTTGACGATTGTCTCCGGGGTGATCCCGTGCTCCACGTTGTAGGCCCGTTGGATCTCCCGGCGACGGTCGGTCTCGCCGATCGCGGCGCGCATCGCCGCCGTCTCCTTGTCGGCGTACATCAGCACCTTGCCCTCGATGTTCCGGGCGGCGCGGCCGATCGTCTGGATCAGCGAGGTCTCGCCGCGCAGAAACCCCTCCTTGTCGGCGTCGAGGATGGCCACCAGCGATACCTCGGGAAGGTCCAGGCCCTCGCGCAGGAGGTTGACCCCGACCAGCACGTCGAACTCGCCCAACCGCAGCTGGCGGATGATCTGGATCCGCTCCAGTGTGTCCACCTCGGAATGCAGGTAGCGCACCCGAAAGCCCATCTCGAGCAGGTAGTCGGTCAGGTCCTCGGACATCTTCTTGGTGATCGTGGTGACCAGCGTGCGTTCGTCCCGGTCCACCCGGCCACGGATCTCGTTCATCAGGTCGTCGATCTGGTTGCGGGTCTCGCGGACCTCGACCGCCGGATCGATGATCCCGGTGGGCCGCACGATCTGCTCCACGATCCGGGGCGAGTGCGTTCGCTCGTATTGGCCCGGAGTCGCCGAGACGAACACCAGCTGCGGCGTGATCGAGAGGAACTCCTGGAAGGTCTGGGGCCGGTTGTCGAGCGCGCTGGGCAGGCGGAACCCGTAGTCGATCAGGGTCTGCTTGCGCGAGCGGTCGCCCTCGTACATGCCCCCGATCTGCGGCACGGTCTGATGGGACTCGTCGAGAAAGCAGACGAAGTCGTCCGGGAAATAATCGAGCAGGCAGTAGGGACGGTCGCCGGGTTTGCGGCCATCGAGGATCCGTGAGTAGTTCTCGATGCCCGAGCAGAATCCCACCTCCTTAAGCATCTCCATGTCGTACTGGGTGCGCTGGCGCAGGCGATGGGACTCGAGCAGCTTCCCCTGCGCGTCGAGCTCCGCGCAGCGCTCGTTCAGCTCGCGTCCGATCTCGGCCACAGCATCCTCGATCATCCCCTCGCGCACGTTGTAGTGCGACGCCGGCCAGATCCCCACGTGCTCCAGGTCATCCTCGATCAGCTCGCCGGTCAACGGGTCGAAGTGCTGCAGGTGCTCGACCTCGTCGCCGAACAGCACGATCCGGAACGCCGTCTCGGCGTAGGCCGGGAAGATCTCGAGCGTCTCACCTCGGACCCGGAAGGTTCCGCGGGCCAGCGCCGTGTCGTTGCGGGTGTACTGGATCGACACGAGCTTGCGCAGCAGCGCGTCGCGATCGATGAACTGGCCCTTGCTCAGCGTCTGCAGGTTCTCGTCGTAGACCTCGGGCGAGCCCAAGCCGTAGATGGAGGAGACGCTGGCCACGATCAGCACGTCCCGCCGGGCGAACAGCGCGGCGGTGGCCGAGTGCCGGAGCCGGTCGATCTCCTGGTTGATCGCCGAGTCCTTCTCGATGTAGAGGTCCCGGCTGGGGACGTAGGCCTCGGGCTGGTAGTAGTCGTAGTAGGAGACGAAATACTCGACCGAGTTGCGGGGAAAGTAGGTGCGGAACTCGTTGCAGAGCTGGGCCGCCAGCGTCTTGTTGTGGGCGATCACCAGCGCCGGCTTCTGAACCGCCTCGACCGTCGCCGCCATCGTCATCGTCTTGCCGGTACCGGTCGCGCCGAGCAGCGTCAGGTATCGCTCGCCCGCGTCGATCCCCTCGGCCAGCGAGGCGATCGCGGCCGGCTGATCGGCGGTCGGTCGGTAGGTGGCGTCGAGTTCGAACTGGGGCATCGGCGATCTCAAACCAGCGTAGCGGGGGGCCTTCGGCCCTACGCAGTTAACCCGTAGTTGCGGACGTAGGCCGGCAGCTCGGCGGAGCAGCGGGCGTCGGTCAGCGGCGTCCCCGGGGTGAGGCTCAGCGGAAGCTCGCCGGCCCAGACCGGGAGGGCGTAGTCCTCGAATGCGTCGACCGGCGGTCCGGTGCGGATCTTGGCCGAGGCCTCGGTGATCGGCAGGATGGCGACCTCCGTCGCCTCGAGCTCCGGCTCGCTGGGCCCGCGGGCCTCGCTGGTGCGGCCGGGGACGATCTGCTCGACCAGCGCGTCCAGCGCGGCCCGCTTCTCGGCCGGCGCGCGCAGGGCGCGAGCCTGGCCCAGCACCACCACGGAGCGGTAGTTGACCGAGTGATGGAACGCCGAGCGGGCGAGGACGAGCCCGTCGAGCAGGGTCACCGTGAGGCACACCGGCACGCCCTCGACCAGGCCGCCGAGCAGCCGGCTCAGCGGGGACCCGTGGAGGTAGATCCGCTCGCCGTCACGGACGTAGAGCATTGGGATCGCGTACGGCTGCCCGTTGGAGACGAACGCGAGGTGCCCGAAGAAGCCGTCGTCGAGGATCGCGTCGATCGCCACGCGGTCATAGCGTCCGCGGCCGGCTCGCCGGCGCACCGCGGTCCGGGGGCTCGGCGGCCTGACCCGACCGCCTTTCGGCTCGTCTGGGATTTTGTTATAGTACGAACTCATGTCTGATCTAGCACAATATCAGATCAGCGGATCGACGGCCCGGCAGATCGCCGGCAGCGCCGAGGCGGCGATCCGAGAGGGAAAGCTGGCCGCGGGCGAGCCGCTGCCGACCATGCGCTGGCTGGCGGCCACGCTGCAGACCAGTCCGGCGACGGTCCACGCCGCCTACCGGATCCTGCGCGAGCGCGGGCTGGTGGTGGCCGACGGTCGGCGCGGGACCCGCGTGGCCCGGCGTCCGGCGGTCCGTTCCAACCCTCGCGAGTGCGATCGGGTCCAGGGCGCCGATGGCCTGCGCGATCTCTCGATCGGGCTCCCCGACCCCGAGCTGCTGCCGCCGCTCGGACCGGCGCTGGCCCGCGTCGACGTGGAGCGCAGCGTGCGCGTCGACGAGCTCGACTTCGCCGTGCCTGAGCTGCTCGAGTTCGGGCGGGGCTGGTTCGAGGCCGACGAAGTCGACGGCAGCGCGATCGCGGTCGTGTCCGGGGCAGCCGACGGGATCGAGCGGGTGCTCGCGGCCCACCTGCGCACGGGCGACCGGGTGCTGATCGAGGATCCGGCCTATCCCCCGATTCGCGACATCCTGATGGCGCTGGGCCTGATCGAGGTCCCGGTGACCATCGACGAGCGCGGCCTGCGCCCGGAAGCGCTGGCGGCGGCGCTGGCCAAGGATGTCCAAGCGCTCCTGCTGATCCCCCGCGCCCAGAACCCGATCGGGGCCGCCCTCGACGCCGAGCGGGCCGCCGAGTTGCAGCTCATCCTGGGGCACGACCCGGAGCTGCTGGTGATCGAGGACGACCACGCCAGCGAGATCGCCGGCAGCCCGTACCGCAGCGCGATCGGCCCGGCCCGCCGAAGCTGGGCGGTGGTCCGGTCGGTCTCGAAGATCCTCCATCCCGACCTGCGCCTTGCGCTGGTGGCCGGCGACCAGGAGACGATCGGGCGCGTCGAGGGACGTCAGGCCCTGGGCCCGCGCTGGGTCAGCCACCTGCTGCAGGCGGTGGCGGCGTCGATGCTGCTCGACCCCGGATTCGCCGGCACTTGCTCGCGCGCGTCGGAGGTCTACGCCCAGCGTCGGGGGACGCTGATCGACGCGCTGGCCGAACACGAACTGCCGGCCTTCGGGCGCACCGGGCTCAACATCTGGGTGCCGGTCCGCGAGGAGGCTCCGATCATCCGGGTGCTGCAGGAGGCCGGCTGGCTGGCCCTCTCCGGCGAGCGCTTCCGGATCGCCACCTCGCCCGGAGTGCGGATCACGGTGACGGCGTTGTCCGAGGGCGAGCCGGACGAGCTCGCGCGGACGATCGCGCGCGGGGAACAGGCGGGCCGCCGGCGGCGTGTCTACTGAGGGGCGCGCGGGCCGAGCCGAATACGTTGGCGAGTGGGCGCGGCCCGGCCGCTACTGATAGCCAAGCTCCGTCGGGTAGGTCTTGCGATAGGACCGCTGAGCCTGCAGGACCTTCTCCACGTAGGCGCGGGTCTCCGGGAAGACCACGTCGTCGATCGTGAACGGCCGGCCCCGGGCTCGCGCCGCGGCCACCCAGCGGTCGACGTTGGTCTCGCCCCCGTTGTACGCGGCCAGGGCGAGAATCTTGCTCCCGCCGTACTCGTCGAGCAGATACCGGAGGTAGTAGCTGCCGTAGGCGATGTTCACCTGGGGCGTGGCCAGATCCGCGGTGGTGAAGCTGGTCGCGCCCGAGCGGTGGGCGAGGAACTCGGCGGTCCGGGGGAGGATCTGCATCAGGCCCACGGCGCCGGCTGCCGAGGTCCGGGGATCGAACTTCGTCTCGGCGTAGATGACCGCGGCGACCAGCGCCGGATCGAGGTGCTTTTCGGCGGCCTGCTCGCGAATGACGTCCTGGTACTGCAGCGGGAGCGTGAACTCGTTTACCGCCTTGCGGAATGTCGGCATGGCGATGATCAACGCCAAGATCAGCGCCCCGCCCCCGCCCAGCCATGCCAGCGTTCGCCGCCGGCGCGCGGCGGTGCGCCGGCGCGCGGCCCGACGTGCGGCAGCCGGACGACTCTCACGGGTCACAGACATGGCGAGCCTGGATGGCGAGCGTGACCCGTGAGAGGCCGATGCGACGCTGTCGCGGCGGGCGGGCTCACCCCGGCAGCATGTCAAGAACGGCCGACAGCTTGGCTTCAAGTTCGTCGACTCCGCCGTCGTTCTGCACCACGTAGGTCGCTCGCTCCGCCTTTTCCGTCTGTGTGAGCTGTCTGGCCGCGCGCTCGTCGAGGGCACGATGACCGCGGTCGCCGGCCCGCTGCCCTCGCACAGCCTCGTCGGAGACGACGGCGATCGTGGCATCGAAGGTGCCCTCCATCCCCGCCTCGAAGAGGAGCGGCACCTCGACCACCGCCGCCCGCGGCGGGTCTTCTCGCGCCTCGAGGCTTGCGCGCCAGCTCGCCATCCGGGCACCGACGCGCGGCCAGAGCAGACCCTCCAGCCAGCCGCGGTCCTCGGGCGTGGCGAACGCCCGCTCGGCCAGCGCGGCGCGATCGACGACGCCGCCCGAAGCGACCTCAGTGCCGAACCGGGCTACGACGGCATCCCGGACCTCGTCGCTCGCGTAGAGCTCGTGCACCACGTCATCGGTCGAGAGCACCGCGGCGCCCAACCTCTGCAGCGCCGCCAGCGCGGTCGACTTCCCCGAGCCGATCCCGCCCGTCAGGGCAACGAACTTCAGCACGCTCCCGTAACCGGCTGGGGCCGGCTACGGGGCCGAATCGTCCGGCGCAACCTCCGGCTCCGGCTCGGGCTCGGGCTCCGGCTCCGCGGGCGGTACCGGTGAATCGGCCGGCTCGGACGCCGCCGCCTGCTCGGACGCCGCGGTCTCAAAGCTGGCGGCGATCGCCGGATCCATCGAGATCTCGGCCCCCGCCTGCCCCGAAGACTGAGCCGACGGATCGGGCCCCTGTTCCTCTCGGGCTGGCGCAGGCGTCCGGGTCGCCTCCGCCGACGCGTCGGACGCTGCTTCGCTGGGGGAATCGGCGCCAGCCGAATCCCCGATGGAACCGGCGCCAGCCGGTTCCATCGGGTCGGCGAAGACATCCTCGGAGAGGCCGAGCTCGGGCACGTTGTCCAGGTCGCCGCCCTCGTTTTCGCCGTCTCCCTCGGCCGGGGGCACGATCGGCCGCACCGGTAGGACTTGGCCCTCTACGCGCTTGATCGACAGCGACAGCCGGCGCCGCTCGGAGTCGATCTCGAGGATCTTGACCCGGACCGGGTCGCCGGGCTGGATGATCTCGCGCGGGTTCTCGACGTGATGCTGGGCGAGCTCGGAGATGTGCACCAAGCCCTCGACGCCGTCGAGGA
>JALYXK010000371.1 GCA_030947145.1 Actinomycetota bacterium | reverse complement strand
CTGTGCTCGTGGATGAGGAGATGCGCGATGCTGATGCTGCCTCCGCGCTCGGGGTCGGGCTGCGTTTCCCTGCGTAGAACACCGGCCTGCTCGAGGCAGGTCAGCATCTTCGCGATGTTTCCCTTGGACACTCCGCCGCGGGCGGCAAGCAGGTCGTAGCTGTAGCGGACGCGGCGTTGCTGGCCGATGTTCCGCTGCTCGTTGGCGAGTTGGCAGAGCAGTCCGTAGAACCCGATGGTTCGGACGCGGCGAGGGCCGGCGGTGCTTTCGCGGATCGCCTCGACTGCGCGCGTGTAAACCATGAAGAAGGGCAGCTCGCGGCGGTCCGCGATCGTGACGGGATCGTGTCTGTGGCCGACCGCCGTCATGCCGCCCCCGCCCCGCTGACGAGAGTGCAAGGCCCCGTCCGACGAGCTGCGACGGGGCTGACGTTCGTGTCTCGAAGAGGAGCAGTTACGCGGTCCGAGTGGGCCGCGATTGCCGCGCCCGAAAATCCTGATGCACCCATATTGCACCCAAATGCCGGCTCGAGCGGAGCGTGGCGAGGGGGTGCGATCTCAGCAAACGCCTTGCTTTGCAGGTATTTCCCGAGAATGGGCGATCCAGGACTCGAACCTGGGACCTCTTCCTTATCAGAGAAGCGCTCTAACCGACTGAGCTAATCGCCCGTGCTGTTCGCGAGCCATGTTATCGCCGGCTAGTTCCAGCGCACGCCGCCGGCAGCAGACGATTCTGGAGCCTAGACCGGTTGTATGGCCGAGGCATACAGCATCGGATCGCTGGTCGATACGCGTTATCGGCGGATCGGGCGCTCCGGCGCCGGAGTGGACCCGAACGGGGAGGTACGTCGTAGCCAGGTGGCGAAGAGGGGATCGACGATCGTCCATTCGCCCCGGCGGCGGTCGATCAGTCCGCGCCGGCGGAGGCGCTCGAACGCGGGGATGATCATCGTGTGGTTGGTGAATCCGTAGAGCCCAACGTGTTCCCGGCTGGTGGGGCTACCGCCGCCGCGTTCGGCGAGCAGGAACAGCGCTCGCTCCTCGTTGGTCTCCGGGTCGCCGCCGGAGCCGAGGGTGTCCAGGGTCGCGGCGAACTCGCCCGCCTCGGTGCCCGAAAGCATCTCCTCGTGGGCGGCTTCGACGATCTCTGCGCCCAGCGGGGCGTTTGCGGGCCTGGCCAGCCGCCAGGCGGCCCAAGCGAGCTGCTGTGTGCGCTTCGGGTGACAACGCGTCAGGTTGAGCAGGTGGTTGAGCGCCTGCTCGTCGGCGGGCTTGCCGGTGGCCTCGAAGCTGTAATCGAGGTACTCGAGGAACTCCACGTGGCCGATCTCGGGCAGCTGCATCTGGTGGGCCTCCCCGAAGATCGGCTCGTGGCTGCGATCCAGCATCATCTGGAGCGCCTCGCGGATGCTGCCGGTCAGCAGCAACGACACGTTCGACGCACCCGAGCTCATCAGGGCGGAGCGGATGATCGAGAGCGGTTCCTCGGGGCAGCGGTTGAGGCGCTGGAATTCGTCGAATACGACGACCACATCGTCGCCCAGCTTGGGAATGGTGGCGAGTTGGGCGTGCAGCGCCTCCACGTCCTGGGCCGGCGTCACCCCCGTTCGGCGGACCGCACCCTTGATCACCTTGATGTCGAAGCCGATCTCCTTCTCCAGCACGGCCAGCTGCTTGCGGGCCTCCCGCTGGATCCGCCGGCTGGGATGTCCCAGCAGCGCATCGTGCACGCAGGCGTTGAACGCGGGGACGCTGAACGCCCGCTGGAGGTTGATGCGCACTACCGTGTGCGGCGGCGCACCGGCGCCGTGATCGCGGCCCAGCTCACCGGCCAACTGCGCCGTGAACGAAGTCTTGCCGGTGTCCCGCGGCCCGAAGATCGCCACATTCGTCTTGCCCTTGAGGATCATCGCGACCTCGCGGGAGAACGCGTCCATCCCGACGATCTTGGCGGGATCCTCTAGCGGCTGGGTCCAGACGAAGGGATTGACGGCCATGTATCGATAGACGATACCAACTTGTATCGTCTATCGATACAGCTACCGACGAACCGAGCGCCAGCCGACCCGGCGCGCCAGGTCCAGGGCTTCCTCCAGCGACTCGAAGGTCAGCTGCGCGCGATACCCGCGGCCCGCGGCGCTGACCTCGACGTCGGCGCCGAGCGCCCGTCCGAGCACGTCGGAGATCTGCTCGATCGCGGCGTCCTGATCGGCGTGGAGCGACGGCCGCGAGCGGGCTCGGCGCGGGCCCCGCGGCGGCGCGGGTTCTGCGGTGGCGCGGGCTCGAGCCTCGAGCT
>JALYXK010000404.1 GCA_030947145.1 Actinomycetota bacterium | reverse complement strand
GAGCGCCGGTTCGCTGCTTGCGGCCGCCGCGGTGTTCGGGGTGCTCAACACGGTGCTCAAGCCGCTGGTGAGGCTGGTGACCCTTCCGCTTGCCATCCTCACCCTGGGGGTGGCGTGGTTCTTCGTGTCGATGCTGATGCTCGTACTCACCAAGGCGCTGGTGAGCGGCTTTCACATCCACGGCTTCTGGGCCTTGGTAGCCGCAACCCTGATCGTATGGTTGGTGAACCTGGTCCTGGACCTCTCGCCCGGACCGTGGCAGCTCACCGGACACCGCCAGAAGCTCGCCGGTAGGCCGCGACGCAGATTGAAGTGAAAGAGCCGCGACCGGTGAAGTCCCGGACCCGCGAGCTCGCGCCGAAACGGAGATAGAGCGCGGGCAGGACGAACAGGTTCATCACCGTTGAGGTGGCCAGCCCGCCGAGGATCACGCTGGCCATCGGGTTCTCGATCTCCTGGCCGGGGCGATCGCCGAAGATCACCAGCGGCGCCAGGGCCAGCGCCGTGGCCAGCGCGGTCATGAGGATCGGCGATAGCCGCTGGCCGGCGCCACGCAGGACGAGGCCGAGCCCGAACGGCTCACCCTCCTCCCGCTCGAGATGCTGCAGATGGCTGATCATCAGGATCCCGTTGCGAGCGGCGATCCCCAGCACAGCGAAGAAGCCGACGAGCGCGCCGAGCGAGATCGTGCCGACCGCGATCCAGGCCGCGAGCACCCCGCCGACCAGGGCAACGGGAAGCGTGAGGAACATCAGGCCGGCCAGGCGGACGCTCTGGAAGGCCGCCTGGAGCATGAACAGAATCGCGATCGCGGCGCCGACCAGCGTCGCGTAGCCGAGCGTCTTGCGCAGGCGAACGCCGGCCGCCACCACGATCGACTCGATCGGTTGCTCAAGGTCCGCCGCGTCCCGCTGACGTACGCGGCGGACGATCTCGCCGGTGGCGCCGATCGCGTCGTCGACGACCACCGTCACGGCGACCAGCAGACCGAGGATCACCAGCGCGTTGAAGCTGTAGCCGAGCGCCTGCAGAACGAGCGTCGCCGCCAGCAGCGGGAGGCCGACGGCGAGCGCCCCGATCGCCACCGGTCGGGCATCGGGAAGTTTCTGCACCTCGAGCACCAGTCCCGAGCCGCCGCCGACCACCGCGTCGCCGATCAGCGGCTGATGTCCGGCCACCACGGTCGTCGCCGCCCCCAGCGGCTGCTTTCCGGGCGCCCCCGAGATCGGCGCCGCGGCCAGGTCCCGGGGGGCGCCGAGCGGAAGCACCGGCCGGAACTCGAGGCGCTGATTGACGCCATCGAGGAAGCCTCCGGTGCCCGGTGCGGATCCCTGCAGGTAGCTGAGGGGAGAGACGAGCTGGGCGTTGCCGGCCGTGGCGATGATCTGGCTGAGCGTCAGGTGGTGATCGGCGAGACCCGCCGGGTCGACCTGGACCTGGAGCTGGCGATCCTGCTGACCGAAGATCGCCACGTTGGCCACCCCCTGAACGCCGGAGAGCCGCGGCTTGACCACCCAACGGGCGAGGTAGGAGAGCTCGAGCGGGGCGACCGTGGTCGAGCTCAGGCCGATCATCAGCACGCGGCCGGTTGAGGACGGGGGCTGGATCAGCAGCGGCGGCTTGGAGACGTTGGGCAGCGAGAACGCGTTGCTCAGGCGCTCCGCCACCAGCTGCCGCGCGTGGAGCACGGTGGTGCCCGGCTCGAAGTAGAGATCGACGGTCGAGAGGCTCGGAATCGAGTGCGACCGCGTGTCCCACACGCCCATGATCCCGTCGAGCAGGTTGTTCTCCATCGGCACGGTGACGTACTGCTCCGAGCTCGAGAGACCGAGCGCTTCGGTCTGCACCTCGAGCACCGGGCCAGAGGCGAGCTCGGGGAGGATGTCGTAGTGCATCTGCTGCAGGGAAAGCGCGCCGAGCACGATCAAGCCGGCCGCCGCCCCGGCCAGCAGCAGCCGAAACCGCAGCGCCGCGCTCAGCACCGACCTCACTTCGTGCTCCCCTAAGTTCCGGCTCGCCCAACTCCATCGATGGCCCCAGTCCAACGGGTAAGTCCGGCTCGCCCCCCGAGCGTTCCGGTGTCTCTAAGAGGGCTCTCAGGATATGCCTTCACTCCCTGGAGTGCAATCAAGCTCGGGTCGACTGGCCTCCGATCAGCGGCCCGGCAGGTGGTAGATCTCGAGCATGCCGCTGGTGGCGTGGGCATTGGCGTCGCCTTCCGGCAGCACGATCCGGCCGCCGACGGCAATCGGGCTGTTCCAGTGCCCGGGGGCGGCGGGCAACGCGGCGAGCGGGGCCGCGCTGGTCGGGCGGCGCACGACCAGCGCACCGTGAACCTGGTCGTAGACGTAGAGCAACCCTCCGGCGATCACCGGGCTCGTCCCGGGCGTGCCGTCCTGCCACAGGACGCCCAGCCGCTGGCCGGCGCCGAAGGTATAGGCCGCGGTGCCGGAGTTGTCGGCCACGAACAGATAAACCCGTCCGCCGTGCTTCCATACGGCGGGTGCGGTGAAGACCTGATCCCCGCGCGGTGCCTGGATCGTCTGCAGCTCGCCGCCGGTGCGCGGGCCCGCGCCACCGGTGGTGCCGTCCAGCCGGTTCAGGTTCAGCAGCGAGAGCACGCCGCTCTTGCCGCCCTGGACGGCGAACCGCCCGGCACCGCCGGCCGCTAACAACACCGGCGAGGTGCTGCCCAGGTCGGCGTCCCTGGCATTCAGGCTGGCCTGGTTGGACGGCGTCCAGTTGTGCAGCAGCCTCAGGCCGGATGACAGCTCGAGCACGCTGTCGCCCCAGTCGGTCGATCCGTTGAACTGTCCGTTGCCGGTGCTCACCAGAATCCGCCCGCTGCCGGGCTCGATCACCGCGCCCGCGCGCCCCCAGATCGCGGAGTCGCTGGCCGGGCAGGAGCTGGGCGGATTGATCAGGCGGTGGCGGTTGGAGCAGAGCGAGTTCCACACTGCCTCGATTCGCCCGGAGACCCGATCGATCTTGACCACGTGCCCCTGGTAGGTGGGCGCGTCGCCGTTATAGCCGTCGGTGACGATGATCAATGCGCCGGCGACGAGGCTCGGCGGCGAGGCCAGCTTCTCGCGGGACGGATCGGAGCTGACGCTCACCGGCCAGTGACCGGAGCGGACCTCGCGCCCGCTGCTCAGCGCGAGCTTGTGGACCCGGGCGTCCGGGCTGGTGGCGTAGACGTAACGGCGGTTGGGATCGGCGGTCGGCGTCGCGGTGGTGATCTGCGCGCTCCCCTCATAGGCGCGGATGTCGGCCGGCACGAACTCCCAGAGCTTGCGTCCGGTACCGGCGTCGAGCGCGATCGTCCGCCCGTAGGTGGTGGTCAGCACGAGCACGTCTCGCCTGCGGCCCCGCACCTTGATGGCATGCAGCTCGATCGCCGTTGAGTCGACGGTCCCGTCCAGGCGGACGGTCCGGCGCTGGAGCAGCCGCAGGTCGCCAGGGGTGATTCCCGTGTTGGGCGGCCCGGCGCCGCCGCGCTGCGCCGTGTAGTTGAACTGAGACCAGTCGCCGGACGGGATCGACCGCGCGGCCACAGCCCCGGCCCCACTGGAGTACGCGGCCTTGCCGCCAGAGCCCGATTCACCGGTGGCGTGCCCGCCACAGGCGACGAGCGCGATCGTGCAGGCGAGCAGCGTCGCCCACGCCTTGGCCCGAGTCCTCACCGGCGCAGCAGCCCGAGCAAACTGAACGGCGTCCTGGCCTGGGCGCTCGCCGGCGGCCCCAAGGGCAGGATCCGGTCGAGCGTGGAGCCGACCGACTGCAGCGTCTGTGTGGCCAGCGCGCCCACGGGACCGGGGACCTTCGCGGTGACCGAGGTCCCGACGGCTACGACCCCGTCGATCACCGTGGTGCCGGGGGGTGGCTGGGTCCCGCCACCGCCCCCGGTCTGGCCCCCTCCGGTCTGGCCGCCCGAACCGCCACCGCTGCCACCCGAGCCGCCGCCACCCGAGCCGCCGCCGCCGCC
>JALYXK010000347.1 GCA_030947145.1 Actinomycetota bacterium | reverse complement strand
CCCTAGCCCCTAGCGCAGGTCGGCGGCGGTGAGCTCGTCGAGCAGGCCGATGGCCCGCGGGTCTTGACCGGACTCCAGCAGCACGGCGCCGCCGGGCCAGTACGGGTTCGGGGGCTGGGCGCGATGCAGCAGCAGCGGCTCGTACAGCCACGAGCCCGTGTTGAGAATCCGGGGAGACCCCTCCGGCCCCTGCCACTTTTGCGGGTCATCGGCGGCCAGCGGACCCAGCCGGTGCACGTGCCCGAACACGACGAAGTCGGCCTGCACTCCGAGGCGGTGGACCACCCGGGCCAGAGCTGGCATGCTGGCCCGGTTCATCTGCGCGCGCAGCACGGCGGAGATCAGCGGGGCGTGGCGCTCGGTGAGGATCCGGCGGCGGACCCGGGGCATCGTCGAGGCGCGGATCACCTCGGCGATGTCGTCGAGCAGCGCGGCGATCGGCCTGGGCACCCAACCCGTGGCCCGGGATAGGGATATGCGGCGGCCGAGCTCGTAGTCCATCGGCGTGACCTCGTCCAGCGGCAGGCGCCGGAGCGAGCCCCGGGCGATCCCCACCGCCGACTCGGGCATCAGGTGCTGATCGAGGTAGTGCCCGTGCGTCGCCCACACGCGCTCGGTCAGCCACAGCCCGGGGTAGCTGACTCGGACTCGGGCCGGGGCCAGCTCGGCGGTCACCCGAGCCAGCGCCGGGGTGGCGTCGAGCGGCACCGCTGTCTGGTTACCCAGCGCCGGGGCGGTGCGCCGGATCCAAGGGCGCACCAGGGGGCCGTCGTGATTGCCGGGCACCACGACGACCTCGCGCTCGGGTCCGAGTGCCGCGCCGATCGCCTTGAGCACCGGACCGGCGACTTCCATCGCCGCGCGCGAACGTCCCTCGATCAGCTCGACGATGTCCCCGAGCAGCACCAGCCGGTCGGTCTGCCGGACCGCCTCGAGCAGACGGGCCAGCGGCGCCGACCGAGTCAGGACCCCGTGCCTGAGCCGGCCGCCGAGGTGAAAGTCGGATATGACGAGGGTCCGCGGCACGCGCGGGCGCCACGATAACCGTGACGCCCGTGGAGGGCGCAGCGGCGGCTAGCTGACGTAGATCGGCGCGGCGAACTCGAGCGGCAGGCCGCGGGCGATGACCAGGACCGGACAGGTCGCCGCTTCGATCGCATTCTCGGCCTGAGCCGAGATCATCACGCGACCTTCGGCGGCCTCGGGGCGGGAGCCCACGATCAGGAGGTCGACGCCGTAGGGCTTGGTGCTGACCGTCGCGTCGAGGCGATCGGCGAGCGAATGGGCGGTATCCAGGGCAGCGCGATCATCGGCGCCGGCGAGCACCCCGACCGTGCGGATCTCGATGTCGCGGCTGGACCGGTAGTTCGCGGGGGCGACGGCCACCGCCGCGCGGCCGCCGTCGAGCAGCCGCTGCGCGGAGCGCTGCGGAGCGACGTGGCCGGCCGCCGTGCGGTAATCCGAGCCGAAGATGACCAGGCCCGCCTGCTCGTGCTCGGCCAGCCACTTCAGCCCTTCGCCGGTGGATGCGTGGACGACGACGCGGCGCCGCACGTCGAGATCGCCGAGCCAGCGGGCGCCACGCTCGAGCAGGGACTCGGCCTCGTGCTCCTCGAGCTCCTCGCGCGCGCGCTCGGACCTCGTGGTGTGGCGGACGTAGGCCAGGGTGATGCTGGCGCCGGCTTCGGCCAGCACGCGAGCCAGGGCCAGGCCGTCGTGATCGTTCAGGGTGTCGTCGTAGGAGACGATCGTGTTCGGTGCCATGTTCGAGCTCATCTCTCTCGCAGGAGCTTTCTCAGGGAGCATCCCAGTCCCGTTACATCAGCACAAGTGAAGTTCGTCATCGTGATGATAAGCTTTGCTAATGCTGAATCTGGGCCGTCTCAAGGTCCTCTCCGAAGTGATCGGGCGCGGATCGTTCTCGGCCGCCGCCGAGTCGCTTTCCTATACGCAGTCCGCCGTCTCGCAGGCCATCGCCCGGCTCGAGGCGGAGACCGGGGCGACGTTGGTGATCCGCGACCGGCGCGGCGTCCGGCCGACCGCCGCGGGGGCGA
>JALYXK010000305.1 GCA_030947145.1 Actinomycetota bacterium | reverse complement strand
CGGCGATCCGCAAGGGCGGGGTCCACACCGGCGGCTTCGTGCCGGCGCGCGGGCGCGATGGTCACTGCCCGCGGGACGGCCACCACCTCGAGCGCGCCACGATCGGCGGGAGGACCACCTACTGGTGTCCCGTCTGCCAGACCTGAGACAGGCCGGCAGCGTGACCCCCCCAATCGCCCGCGCCGCAGCTGAGGCCTGGGTTGGGTTATATCCCACACCCCCCGGGTAAGGGGGCCTTTACAAAAAGGTAACCATCCGGAAGGACGGCGAGACATGGCAACGGCGGTTGGTGCACCAGGGGGGGCGGACTCCACCCGTGGCCAGGAGCGCGGCGTGCTGCGCCGCGACGTGGGGCGTCTCGCCCTGATGTTCACGTCGGTCGGCTCGGTGATCGGATCGGGCTGGCTGCTGGGCGCGCTGAATGCCACCCAGATCGCCGGGCCCGCGGCCATCATCTCGTGGGTGGTCGGCGCTACATCGGTGATGCTGCTGGCGCTGATCCACGCCGAGCTCGGCGGCATGCATTCGGTCAACGGCGGAGTGGTGCGGTTCCCGCACTATGCCTTCGGCAGCCTGGTCGGCTTCGGGATGGGCTGGGTGTACTGGCTCGGATCGGTGACGCTGGCACCGGTCGAGACCGAGGCGGCGCTGCAGTACGGCGACAAGTGGGTCAACGACGGGATCGGGTTCCATCTCGTGCACAAGACCGCCGGACAGGTGGTGCTGACCGCGCCGGGGTACGCGGTCGCGGCCGTGCTGATGGCGCTCTTCACGCTGATCAACCTGTGGGGCGTGCGACGTCTCAGCGACAGCAACACCACGGTGGTGTGGTGGAAGATCGCGATCCCCGTGCTGACCATCGTGGTGCTGATCGTGACCGCGTTCAGCGGCTCGAACTTCTCGGCCGGGGATGGATTTGCGCCGGCCGGGGTCAAGGGCATCCTCACCGCGATCGCCAGCGGCGGGGTGATCTTCGCCTACCTGGGATTCGAGCAGGCGATCCAGTTCGGAGGCGAGTGCAAGAACCCGCAGCGCAACATCCCGTTTGCGGTGATCGGCGCGATGGTGATCGGGTCGATCGTCTACATCCTGCTCGAGGTGGCCTTCCTCGGCGCCCTGAAGCCGAACGCCGCCTCTCACGGCTGGGCCGGCCTCAGCTTCGGCAACCAGTTCGGTCCCTATGTCGCGCTGTCCAACGGGCTCGGGTTGGGCTGGCTGGCGTTCGTGCTCTACGTAGACGCATTCCTGTCGCCGGCCGGGACGGGCCTGATCTACAGCGGGTCGAGCGCGCGCGTCTCCTACGCACTCAGCCGCAACGGGTACATCCCGGAGGCGTTCGGCAAGCTCGACAAGCGTGGCGTGCCGTGGATCAGCATCATCTTCTCGTTCGCAGTCGGGATGATCGTGTTCCTGCCGTTCCCGGGCTGGCAGAAGCTGGTGGCGTTCATCACCTCGGCCTCGGTGGTCATCTACGCCGCCCAGTGCCTGAGCCTGGCGGCGATGCGGCGGCAGCTGCCCGACCAGCGGCGGCCGTTCCGTCTACCCGCCGTCGGCGTGCTGGCCCCGGTCGGATTCGTGATCGCCAACCTGATCGTCCTGTTCGCGGGGTGGACCACGGACTGGAAGCTGTTCGCGGCGATCGGCATCGGCCTCGTGCTGCTGGCCGTCTCCCAGCTCTCCCGGCCCAAGGCGCAGCGGGTGAACCTGGATTGGGCCTCGTCGATGTGGCTGTGGCCCTGGCTGCTAGGCCTGATGGTGCTCAGCCTGCTCTCCAGCTTCGAAGGTGGCAAGAACGATCTGCACTTCGGCGTGGACATGGCCGTCACCGCCGTCTTCAGCTTGGCCATCTACTACTTCGCGTTGAGCCGGCGGCTGCCCGACGATCTGGTCCGCCAGCGCATGGAGAGCGGCGCCGAGGAGCTCGAGAAGGAGGACGGCGCGCCGGCGCCGGTATGACCGAGCCCGAGAAGTTGGCCTGGCCGCTGCGCAGCGTGATCGCCGGAGCGGCCGGGACGGCGACGATGACGGTGGCCTACGCGCTCGAGCGGCGGGCGCGACCGAGGGCAGAAGGGCCGCTGGACTACGACGACAGCCGGGTGCCGGGGCGGATCGTGGCCAGCATCATGCACCTACCCGGGGTCACCGACCGCGAGGACCAGGAGCTCGGGCTGGCGCTGCGCTTCAGCTACGGCTCCGCGTTCGGATTGCTGCACGGACTGCTGCGGCGCCGGGTGCCGGAGCCCGGGGCGGCCGCGCTCTTCCTCGGCACGCTGATGAGCGCGACGCTCAGCCTGTTCCCGCTGCTTGGCCGCACGCCGCAGCCCTGGCGGTGGCCGCCGGCCTTTCTGGCCACCAGCTTCGCCACCCACGCCGCCTACGCCGGTGCGGTGGCCGTGGTCGACGACAGGCTGGGCGCGGCGGCTCAGGCTTCGGTGCCGCCCGGATCGGCCAGCTGATCGCGCTCGTCGCGCTCCGCCCACTCGAGTAGCGGCTCGAGCGAGAACACGGCGTCGTCGATGCCGGCGTGGAGATCACCCACCCGGGCGTAGCGCTCAGGCAAGGTGGCGATGGTCAATTCGCGCGGGTCCACGTCGTCGATCTCCGCCCAGGCGATCGGGGTCGACACGGTGCCGTCCTTGAAGCCCCGCACCGAGTAGGCGGCGGCGATCGTGTGGTCGCGCGCGTTCTGGTTGTAATCGACGAAAGCCTTGGCGGGCTCGCGGTCCTTGCGCCACCAGGTGGTGGTCGCGTCCGCGGCAGCGCGGCGCTCGACCTCGCGGGCGAAGGCCAGGGCGGCGCGGCGGACGTCGGCGAAGCCCCAGCGCGGCTCGATCCGCACGTAGACGTGGATGCCCGACCCGCCGGAGGTCTTCGGATATCCCGTGGCCCCGAGCTCGTCGAGCACCTCGTGCGCGACATGGGCGACCCGCCGAACCGTGGCGAAGTCGCATTCCGGCATGGGGTCGAGGTCGATGCGCCACTCGTCGGGCACCTCGGTGTCGGCCCTGCGGGAGTTCCAGGGATGGAACTCGACGGTCGACATCTGGACCGCCCAGATGACGCTGGCCAGCTCGGTGACGCACAGCTCGTCGGCCGTGCGGTTCCAGCGCGGGAAGGTCAGCCGCACGGTCTCGAGCCAGGGCGGCGCGCCGTGCGGCACCCGCTTCTGGTGCACCTTGTCGCCGGCGAGTCCCTCGGGGAACCGGTGCATCATGCACGGCCGCTCCAGCAGCGCCCGGACGATCCCGTCGCCCACTCTGAGGTAGTAGTTCGCGAGGTCCAGCTTGGTCCAGCCGG
>JALYXK010000296.1 GCA_030947145.1 Actinomycetota bacterium | reverse complement strand
ATCGAGCACGAGCGGATCAAGACCACGGAGACGAAGGCCAAGGCGGTCAAGCCCGAGGTCGAGAAGCTGATCACGCTGGCCAAGCGCGGTGACCTCCACGCGCGCCGCCAAGCGCTCTCGGCCCTGGGCCAGGACAAGTTCGCCGTGTACAAGCTGTTCGAGGAGATCGCGCCGCGCTACACCGAGCGTCCCGGGGGATACACGCGGATCCTGAAGCTCGGCCCGCGCCGTTCGGACTCGACCGAGATGGTCTTCCTGGAGCTCGTCTAGGGGCCAGCTGGACGCTGGACCGTGGTGAGCGCAAGCCGGGAGCCCGATCCGGTCACCCGGCTCGTGCTGGAGTACGACGGAAGCCGGTTCGCCGGCTGGGCGCGCCAGCCGGGCGCCCGCACGGTGCAGGCCGAGGTCGAGCGGGCACTGGCGGTGGTGATCCGCCGCCCGTCGGTGGAGCTGGCGGTGGCCGGCCGGACCGACGCCGGTGTCCACGCTCGGGGTCAGGTGGCCAGCTACGTCGGTGAGCCCGGCCGGATCGGCGGGGTCAACGCGCTGCTGCCCGACGATGTGGCGGTGCTCGACTGCACGGCGGCCGCACCCGGGTTCGACGCGCGCCTCGATGCCACCAGCCGCGTCTACTGCTACCGCGTGCTGGTCCGCCGCGAGCGCAGCGCGCTCGAGCATGGCCGAGCCCTGCTCTGGCCCCATCCGTTCGATCGCGCGGGGCTGGAGGAGTGCGCCGCGGCGCTGGTCGGCCGGCATGACTTCACCGCCTTCACGCCGACCGAGAGCCACCACGTGCGCTTCTCCCGCCACGTCTTCGCCGCGTTCTGGCGTCCGCGCGGGGAGGGCGAGCTGTTCGAGTTCTGGATCGAGGCCGACGCCTTCATGCGGCACATGAACCGGGTGCTGGTGGGGACGATGTTGCAGGTGGCGGGCGGTCGGCGCTCGCCGGAGGACTTCGTCTCATTGCTCGCGGGCCGGCCGCGCTCTCACGCCGGGCCGACGGCGCCCGCGCACGGGCTATATCTCGCCGGCGTCGGCTACGACGACGAGCCGGTGCTCCGGGCCACGAACTAGGATCACGATCGGTGCACGTTCTCCTGACCAACGACGACGGGATCGAGGCGGCGGGCCTCCAGGCCCTGCGCCGCGCGCTGCTGGAGCTGCCCGAGATCAAGCTGGCGGTGATCGCCCCCGACGGGAACCGCTCGGCGATGGCGCGCTCGATCACCACCCGGCGCCCGCTGTGGGTCGAGGAGACCGACTTCGGCGATGGCACGGTCGGCTACGCCACCGACGGGACTCCGGTCGACTGCGTCCGGCTGGCCCGGCTGGGGCTGGTCGACGATTTCGACGCGGAGATCGTGGTCTCCGGGATCAACCACGGATCGAACCTGGGCGATGACATCACCTATTCGGGCACCGTGGCGGCGGCGCTGGAGGCGATCGTGCTCGGCCTGCCCGGCATCGCGGTCTCGCAGCAGTCCGGCGCGCTGGAGCTCGACTTCCGCCAGGGGGCGGCGTTCGACTTCAGCGTGGCGGCCTCGTTCACCGCGCGCCTGGTGGCCGAGCTCGACAGCGTGCCCCTTCCCTCCGGGACGCTGCTGAACGTGAACGTGCCCGGGTCGGCGCCGGACGGCGTCGAGGTGGCGCGGTTGGGCAAGCGGATCTACAAGGACGAGCTGGCTCTGATCGACGAGAGCGCCGGCGGGCGTCGCCTCTACCGGATCTACGGCGATGCCAGCTACGAGCGCGACGAGACCGGGACCGACCTGGCCGCGGTGGCCAACGGCAAGATCGCGATCACGCCGCTGCACTTCGACCTGACAGCGCACCAGGGGCTGAGCGCGTTGGCGCAACATGACCTGGCCCGGCTGATCCTTCCGGCCGCGCAGGAGCTCTAACCCGTGAGCCGGGAGTCGGATCCGGGATCACGCGCGGCCGAGCTGCGGCGGGCGCTCGAGCATCATGGCTACCGCTATTACGTACTCGACGATCCCGAGATCGGGGACGACGCCTACGACGCGTTGATCGACGAGCTGCGGGCGATCGAGGCCGAGCACCCGGAGCTGGTGACGCCGGACTCGCCGACCCAGAGGATCGGTGGTACGCCGGTCAGCGACCTCGAGAAGGTCAGCCATCCCCAGCGGATGCTCTCCCTGGCCAACGCCCGCTCGGCCGAGGAGCTCCGCGCCTGGATCCAGCGGATGCGCAACCACCTGGCCCGCGAGGGGATCGAGGACCCGGACTTCGAGTTCGTGGCCGAGCCGAAGATCGACGGGCTGGCGATCTCGCTGCTCTATCGCGATGGCGTGTTCGAGCGGGGGGCCACGCGGGGAGACGGGGAAATCGGCGAGGACGTCACCCACAACCTCAAGACGATGCCGATGATCCCGCTGCGGCTGGACCTGGAGGATCCGCCGCCGTTCCTCGAGGTGCGCGGCGAGGTCTACATGTCGCTGCCGGACTTCGCCGCGCTCAACGAACGCCGGGCGCAGGCCGGCCTGTCCACGTTCATGAACCCGCGGAATTCCGCCGCGGGCACGATCCGCCAGCTCGATCCGAAGCTGGCGGCCGATCGGCCGCTGTCGTTCTGGGCCTACCAGATCGGGGCCACCGAGGGGATCACCTTCGCGACCCATTACCAGGCGCTGGAATGGCTGCGCGAGCGCCGCTTCCCGGTGCATCCGGATGTCAAGATGCTCCGTTCCGAGGACGATGTGGTCGCCCAGTGCCGCTCGTGGGAACAACGCCGTGGCTCGCTCGACTTCGAGATCGACGGCGTCGTGGTCAAGGTCAACGCCGCCGAGCTGCAGCGGCGCCTCGGTGTGGTGGGGCGCGAGCCGCGCTGGGCCATCGCCTGGAAGTTTCCGCCCACCACGGCGGTGACCAGGCTCCGGGGGATCGGCTGGAACCCCGGCAAATTCGGCGATCTGCACCCGTACGCGATGCTCGAGCCGGTTCGCGTCGCCGGAGTGACGATCAAGCTGGCCACGCTCCACAATGAGGAGGATCTCGCGCGCAAGGACATCCGCGAGGGCGAGGACGTGATCGTGCTCCGGGCCGGCGACGTGATCCCGCAGGTGATCTCCCCCGCGCCACACGTGGCCGGCCGCGAGGATCGCCCACCGCCCCCGCGCCCGCCCGAGCGCTGCCCGGTCTGCGATACGCCGACGATCAAGCCGGAGGAGTCGGTGTTCACCCGCTGCCCCAACCGTGATTGCCCCGGGCGGCGCTGGCAGCTGCTCAAGCACTTCGTCGGGGCGATGGACATCGACGGCCTGGGGGAGAAGCAGGTGAGCTTGTTCATGGAGCTCGGCTGGGTCCGCACGGCGGCGGACTTCTACCGGCTGGACGCGGAGCGAATCGCCGAGCAGGCCGGCTTCGGGGCCGTGTCGGCGGGCAAGCTCGTGGCCGCGATCGAGGGTTCGAAGCACCGCCCGTTCGGGCGCGTGCTCTACGCGCTGGGGATCGAGGAGGTCGGATACGTCACCGGCCGCAACCTCGCCCTGCACTTCCGCACGATCGACGCGCTGCTGGCCGCCGATCCGGAGGGGATCGAGCAGACGCCCGGGATCGGACCGAAGATGTCACGAACCATTCACGAGCAGCTCGCGGAGGCGCGGATGCGGGCGCAGATCGAAGATCTGCGCGGGGTGGGGCTGCGCTTGGAGGAGGAGGGGCCGCCGCCGGGCGAGGGACCGCTGGCCGGCAAGACGCTGGTGCTGACCGGAACGCTGCCGAATTTGACCCGCGAGCAGGCGACCGAGATGATCATCGCCGGCGGCGGCAAGGTCACCGGCTCGGTGTCGCGCAAGACCGCCTACCTGGTGGCCGGCGAGAGCCCGGGCTCGAAGCTGGCTCAGGCGGAGCGACTCGAGGTGCCGGTGCTCGACGAGGACGGGCTGCGCCAGCTGTTCGCCTGACCCGGCCGGCCGGGTCATCGGCCCTGCGCCGGCCCCGGCCGGGTCAGCCGTCGTAGGCGGCCAGCGCCTCGGCCATGGCGTTCTGGATCGGATGCGCGGCGTTGGGGTCGACCGCGTTCATCAGGAAGGCGAAGGCCAGCGTGTGACCGTCGCGGGCGGTGCAGTAGCCCACCAGGTTGGAGACGGCGGAAAGCGTGCCGGTCTTGCCGCGACACTTTCCCTGGGCGACGGTGCCGTTCATCTCGCCGGACAGCGTCCCGGTCTCCCCGGCTACCGCCAGCGAGTTCACGAAATCGGGATTGGAGGCCATCTTGGCCAGCAGGCGCCCGATCTCCAGCGGGCTGGAATGGTCGCTGTAGGAG
>JALYXK010000290.1 GCA_030947145.1 Actinomycetota bacterium | reverse complement strand
TTGTGCAGCAGTTGCTGGGCTTGAACCTTGCAGAACTGGGCGAATGAGCCCCACGTGGTCTCGTAGCCCCAGATCTTCTGGGAGGGGGCGGCGAGCGGATCGAGGCCGTGGACCTCCGGGTCCTCGTAGGACGCCTGGTTGCAGTGGATGACGACCTCGTCGCCGGGCTTCCAGCGGGTCACGCCCTCGCCGACCTTCCAGACGACCCCCGAGGCGTCGGAGCCGCCAATGTGGTGGCCCCACTGCGGGTGATCGCCGTACCGCCAGACGCCGACCGGTTCGCCGAGCGCGGCCCAGACGTTGTTGAAGTTGACCCCGGCGGCCATGACGCGCACGATCACCTCGAAGGCACCCGGCTCAGGTACCTCGATTTCCTCGAGCTGGAACGCGTTGGTCGGTTCGCCCTCGCGCTCCTCCCGGATCACCCAGGCGGCCATCGTCCTTGGCAGTTCGCCCGGCTCGGTCTCGACGTTTGCGACTTGGCTCACATCCACGGCCACGAATTGTGCCCCTTCGATCGGGTACTGGACGGTGCGGATCGTAGAGGACCTTCACTGCTGTAGGTCGGAGGCGCCAGCTGTACTCCGCAGTCCCGCCAGCGCGGGCTAGGGCTGGAGCAGCGCGTTGCTGGCGCTGGGCCGGGGCTTGCCGATGTGGAGCATGGCAGGCTGGATCGAGGCGGCGCCGGCCAGGGTGGCGTCGGTCGATCCGGCCTTGCCCGTCGAGACGGTGTAGTCCCCGGAGGAGAAGTCGATCGTCACCTGCGCGGTCTCCTGCGGGTTGATCGGCCCGGTGGTGGCCAGCGTGCTACCTGAGTTGCCCGCCTTTTGGACGGTCAGCGACTCGGTCTTGTCGGCCTGATTGGTGACGATGAAGATCACCGGGCCCGCACCGACAGAGGCAGGCGAAACGGAGACTCGCTGACTGTTGATGTAGATGGTGAGGTCGACCGGCGTTGCGGGACGCGGCTGGTTGGCGAACTTCGTGCCGCCACCGCACCCGGCGATGGCGAGCACCACGGGGGCGAGTAACGCAAAAGCCGTCCTACGCATCCTGACGTGACTCTCCTCTCCGCTTCCCGCCGCGACTCGGTGCGTCGCGCGAGCCTCAATTGAGCAGAACCCTAACCGACCGCATCGCGCCGCGCGAGCCGTATCGACATCAATCGGTGTCGAGACCGCGCATCAGCCCGGGCCTGGGATCAGTCGGCGCTCCCGGTCAACGTCTGGCGCCGATCCTCGAGCCGACCCAACTCCTCCTGCAGCAGGGTCCAGGACTCGTCCTCCACGAGGGCATACTCCTCGCCGGTCAACTCGCGGACCCGCTCGCTGTACACGGTCCAGGCCCGACGCGTCTCTTCGTCCAGGGCACGGAGCTTGATGGCATCTGGGGCGATCGTTGTCACGGTGCGACTCCTTTGCTTGCTCTACCGACAGCGATGCTACCCCGCATCGCGGTCAGCAATTCCCGGTAGACCGGCGCGTTCTGCAAGCCGGCTCTCACTCCGTCCGGGCGCGGGCGTATCACCGGTGGGATGGAGCTGCTCGACCAGCCGCTGGCCAGCGCCGAGTTCCTGGCGCTCGACACCGAGACGAACGGGCTCGGCGGCGAGGACTGCGAGCTCACCGAGATCGGTGCGGTGCTGGTCGGCGGCGGTGAGCTGCACGAGCGCTGGGAGTCGCTGGTGCGCACCAATCTGGCGCTGCGCCGTGGCATCCAGCGGTTCACCGGGATCACTCAGGCGATGGTCGACGGCGCGCCGGCTCCCGACGCGGTTCTGCCGAAGCTCGAGCGGCAGTTGACCGGGCGCGTGATGGTCGCTCACAACGCCCCCTTCGACCGGCGTGTGTTACGCCAGGCCTTCGAGCGCTGTGGCCTGGACTGGCCCAACCCGCCGGTGATCTGCACGGCCGCGCTGGCCCGCAAGCTGCTGCCGTTGCAGCGCGAGCGCCGGTTGAGCGCGCTGGCCGACGCGCTCGGCGTGGAGGTCACGGTCACCCACCGGGCGCTGGCCGATGCCGAAACCTGCGCCGGCGTGCTCTGCGCGCTGTTTCCGCGTCTGTGCGCGAACGCGATCACCGTCGGCGAAGCGCTGGCGATGCTCTCGCCCCGACGCCGGCAGCGCCCTCGCCGTCCGGCGCGCGAGCGTGCGGCCGCCGCGGTGGCGCTGCCTCAGCTCGAGTTCGGCGAGCTGCCGCGGGACCCGGGCGTGTACGTGTTCCGCGACGCGAGGGGCTCGGCGCTGTACGTCGGCAAGTCGGTGTCGATCCGCACGCGCGCGCGGGCCCACTTCGCGCCCTCGACGCCGCGGGCGGCCTGGACTCAGCATGCCGCCGTCGTCGATTACGTGGCCACCCGCTCCGAGCTCGGCGCCCTCGTGCTCGAGAACCGTCTGATCAAGCAGCTGCGCCCGCCGGGCAACGTCCGGCTCACGCGGCCCGACGACCAGCTCTGCTACATCCGTTGCCGGCTCGATATCGCCTTCCCGATCCTGGAGGTCGCGCCGTCCCCGGCGGGCGGACACGCCGTCAGCATCGGCCCGCTGCGGGGACGGCGGGTCGCGCTGGAGCTGGTCGAGCAGCTCGATTCGCTGTTCGGGTTGCGCCACTGCGGCCGGCGCCTGCCGCGCCGTGAGTATCCGTCGGCCTATGGCCAGATGGGGCGCTGCCTGTCGCCGTGCCTGGGCGATCTCGACCCCAACCTGTACCGCCGGCGACTCGACGCCGCGCTGATGTTGTTCGCCGCCGGCGGCGACGCCCGCAAGCGGCTGCTCGACCATGTCCGGGCTCAGATGCGCTCGGCCGCGGCCGAACAGCAATACGAGCGCGCCGCCTGGCTCCGGCGCCGCTCCGGCCGCCTGGGGGCGATCCTCCGGCGCGTGGAGGGCGTGCTCGAGGCCACGCATGTGCGCCCGCGGCTAATGCTCGCGAGCCATCCGCTGGGCCACGGCGGCGACGTCTTCTGGCTGGTCGGCGGGCGGCTGGTCGACTTCGGGGAACTACCGCAGGACATGGATCGGCTCGAGCAGGTCGAGCAGCTCGAGCAGCGGACCACCGCGGCGCTCATCCGTCGCGGCCGTCCCGGCGAGCTCGCGGCGCTGGTTCCGCCGGACGAGGTCGATGAGCTGCGGATCGTCGGCAGCTATCTCGCCTCGCACCCGGACATGGCGCAGCTCGAACTCGACCCGGCCCCCGACCGCGATCGGCTCCAGGCCTTCCTGGCCGCCGCGGGCGAGCTCAGCGAAACGGCAGCTCTAGCACCGTCGCGGTGATCGCGCCGTCGCCGTCGATCGACACCACCGAGTTGGGCGCGGCCTCGCGGCGGACCAGGGCGAGGGCGATCGGCCCGAACCGGGGGGAGACCGCGGCGCTGGCCGCGCGTCCGACCACTCGGCCCTCGAAGCTCAGCGTCTCGCCGCCGGAGAGCGGGGCGGAGCAGCTCAGGCCTCGCAGCTGCCGATTGGGCTTGCCTCGGTAGAAGAGGCGGGCGACGGTCTCCTGGCCGACATAGCAGCCCTTGGTGAACGATACGGCGCGGTCGTTCAGCCCGGCTTCCTGCGGGATCACGCTGTCGTCGAGGTCGACGCCATAGCGCGGGCGACCGCGCTCGATGCGCAGGCACTCGGCCGCCTCGAGCGAGACCGGAACCGCGCCCGCCTGCCCGAGCGCGGCGGCCAGGCGCGCGGTGTCGGCCGAGTCGCAGAGCAGATCGACTCCGACGTCGGTCCGGATCGCCCGGACGCCGAACCCGTGAAGGTGGACACTGGCGTGGGCGTGCTCGGTCTGGGCGGGGCGTGCCGTTCCCAGCGGCTCGGCGGCGGTCGGCCCGATCAGCGAGAGCAGTCCGCGCTCGAGCGTGCGCTTCTGCAGCTCGACGGCGTAGCCGACGGAGAATCGCCGGATCATGTTGAACAGCTCCTGCAAGGCGATCCGCTCGGTGTCGAGCAGAAGTTCGTCTCCGGTGTCGAGGACCCGGAGGTCGCCGAGCATCTTCCCCTTCGGCGTCAGGAACGCGGCATAGCAGCCCATCCCCGGCGTCAAGCCCTCGATGTCGTTGGACACCTGGCCCTGGAGGAATGACTTCGCGTCGCGCCCGGACAGCGCGAGCTTGCCGCGCTCGGAGCGGTCGAGCAGGCCACAGGCCCGAGTGATCGCCGTGAATTCGTCGGCGGGGGCAAGGATCGAGGTCATTGTCAACAGGATAGGCGGTGCAATTGACAGAAATAAATTTAGTCGTACCATAATTCCTGTAATGCCCGCACACGAACAGATCTCCGTCTCGTCGGCGATCGAGGACTACGCCAAGGCGATTTACGCCCTCGAGACTCGGAGCGAGAGCACCGTGAGCACGAATGCGATCGCCGAGCGCCTCGGCGTGACGGCGGCTTCGGCCTCGGGTATGGTCAAGCGCCTGGACGAGCTGGGGCTGGTGGCCCATCAGCCCTACCGGGGCGTGTCGTTGACGCCCGATGGTCGGCGGGTGGCGCTCGAGGTCATGCGCCACCATCGGCTGCTGGAGCTGTTCCTGGTCGAGAGCCTCGGCGTACCGTGGGACCGCGTCCATGGCGAGGCCGAGGTGCTCGAGCACGTGCTCTCCGAGGAGCTCGAGGAGCTGATCGCCGCCAAGCTGGGGCACCCGACCCGCGATCCGCACGGCGATCCGATTCCCACCCGGGATCTGACCATCGAGGAGCGTCCGACCCAGAGCCTGCAGTCGCTGCAGTCCGGGATGGTCGGCCGGTTCACCCGTGTGTCCGACTCGGACCCCGACATGCTGCGGTTCCTGGCCGACCGCGGGATCGCCCCCGGCGACAGGTTCGAGGTGGTCGACAAGCAGCCGTTCGATGGGCCGCTGTTCGTACGGTTCGGTGATCAGGTGCACGTGCTGGGCGGGGGGCTGGCCACCGCCATGCGCGTGGAGTGCCCGGAGTGACGCCGGCGCCGGCCCCGGTCACGCGCCCCGCCCTGGAGGGCGCCGGCGCGGACGGTG
>JALYXK010000272.1 GCA_030947145.1 Actinomycetota bacterium | reverse complement strand
CTCGAGCTGCAGCCGCTGCGCTGGCCCCGGGCCTGGCCGCCGGACGCCCGGTTCGCCGCGCTCTCGGCCACCTACGCCAAACGCGTCGGCCGGGCCGTGGCCTTCTCGCTGGCGGCGTTCCGGCAGGTTTTCGCCGGCGGCCGCGATCTGGGCGACGAGAACACGGTCCTGATCGCCGCCGCGGCCTGCGAGATGCACCCCACCGCGCTGCTCAAGGGGGTCGGTCTGCGCTCGGTCGGGGCCGCGCTGGAGGCGGCCAACCAGCGCGCGCGGAGCGCGGGCGTGAGTTCGCTACCGGCGATCGAGGTGCAGGGACGACTCTTCCTGGGTGATGCGGGGCTCGACGAGGCCGTGCTGGCGCTGGGGGGACCGCGGTGAGGAAGGCCAACCGCGCCTTTCACCTGATCGCCTCGCGGGAGAGCCATGAGCCGTCGTTCCTGGCCGACCACGGCCGGCTGGACCGCATCGAGGTGATCGCCATCGACGACGGCGAGGTCGTGCTGTTCTGGGTTCTGCCCCCCAAGGACGCCTCGAGGCTGCTGCGCGAGCTCCGCGCCGACCTGGCGGGAATGGACGCCGGCGACTTCATCGAGAAGTGGGAGGGCGCCGATGCGGGCGCCGACGCATGAGGCTATGTTGCCGGTCATGTCCGACCAGTCCGGCGCCAGCACCCATGCCTCGGGCGTAAAGGGGCCGGTGTCCGTGCAGGAGCTGAGCCGCTGGCAGGCCGCGGTCGCGCGCCGCAGCGCCGAGACCCGGGCCACGGTCCCGGACATCGAGCTGAGCGTGGAGGCGGACGTGGGGGCGGCACTGGAGCTCGAGCGAACCCTCGGCTGCGGGATCACGGCGCTACTGGTCCGGGCCTGCGCCCTGGCCCTGCGCGCGGTCCCGGCGGCGAACTCGGCCTATCGCGACGGGCGCTTCGAGCGCTACCAGCGCGTCAATGTCGGCCTGCTCGTCGCCACCTCCGAGATCTACACGATCCCGACGGTGTTCGACGCCGACGGCAAGCGGCTGGGCGAGCTCGGCGAGGAGATCGCCGCGCTGCGGCAGCGGGCCGACGCCGGAACGCTCTCGCCGGCCGATTTGTCGGGGGCAACCTTCACACTGGCCGACATGGGACCGTTCGGGATTGCGAGCTCGACGCCGGTGATCGTGCCGCCGCAGGCGGCCGCGGTGGGGGCGGGCGCCGTCCGAGAGGTGCCAATCGTCCGCGACAGGGCTATCGTCCCGGGGCGGATGATGACGATCACGCTGTCTTGCGATCATCGAATCCTCTACGGCGCCGCGGCGGGGGCGTTTCTGGGCACGATCAAATCCCGCTTGGAGGAGGCTTCACTGTGACGGACACGCTCGAGGAGACCGCCCAGCAGATCGCCGACCAGGGTCGCGAGGCGCTGATCGCCCGACTGCGTCCCGCCTTCCAGGAGGCGGCGGCCGCCCACTCCGACGTGCTCGACCTGGGCCCCGATCAACTCGACGCGATGGTCGAGCGCGCGGTCGAGCGCGCCGACGGGCTCCAGTGGCGCCGGGCCCTCGCTTCGGTGGCCACCGAGCAGCTCGGCATCAGCCTGGGCGAGGCGCTCGGGCACCCCGCCGTCGCGCGGGCTCAGGAGCTGGCGGGCGCCCCGTCCTACGAGGAGAGCCTGGCCCAGCTGGGCCCGCTGCCGGGCGTATCGGCGAAGCCGGCCACCGAGGCCGGCGCACCGGTCACAGAAGCCGACGCGCCGGTCACCGAAGCCGACGCACCGGTCACCGAGGCGGAGGCTGCGCTGGCCGATGACCCCGATGCGCCGGTTGATGAGATCGATGCGCCACCGGGCACCGGGGCGCAGGGAACCGACGAGGACGAGACCCCCGATCTGGTGCCGGCCGCCCCCGAGCACCCCTCCGATCACGTCGAGTCCGACGACAGCGATGAGGCGCTGGCCGCCCTGCCGGACGCCGGGACGCTGGCCCCGGCCCCGGCCCCGGCCCTGCCCTTCGCCGACCATGACGCCGACACCGAGTACGACGCCGCCACCGAGCCCGACCTCGAGGACGAGTACGCGGATGAGCCGAAGCCGCCGCAGTCGACCGACGAGTACGAGGCCCTCGGACCCGACGAGGAGTACGACGAGGAGTACGACGAGGACGATGAGCACGCGCTACGGGTCGCCGTGATCCACCTCGGCGGGATCGCCAATCTCGCCCCGGCCGAGCGCAACATCGAGCTGCAGATGTCCGAGGATGGGCTGGACATCGTCCGCGCCGGCGGGGAGATACTGGGCCGGCTGGACTGGGATCAGGTCAAGGCGCTGGAGGTACCGACTCCGCGCGGCCGGCGCAGGATGCGGCGCGGCGCCAGCACTCATCTGATCGTCCGCACCGCTCGCGGCGACGCCAGCTTCGAGGTGCCCGAGGTGACGCCCCCCGAGCTCCAGCAGCATCTCGCGCCGATCGTAGCGCGCCATGTTCGCGGCTGAGCGCCGCCGGCGCCGAGATCAGGCGGGCTCGCGCTCGAGGACGCGGATGTCGTGCACCAGGCCCTCGGGCGTCAGCGCTTCCGCGGGGAAACCGATCCGCTCGAAGCCGCGCTTGTCGATCAGCAGCACGAAGGTGGAGTGGTCGATCGGGCCCTGCACCGGCTGCATGGCGTAGGCGTGCCAGACGCGACGCATACTGGCCAGCGGACCACTCAGGAAGGCCATCCGGTTGGAGATCTCGTGCTTGGCCAGGAACTTGCGGCGATTGGCGACCGTGTCCTCCCCGGGCGCGACGCTGATCCCGATGGCCGGCACGCTGCGCCCGTCCTGGGGCAGGTCGTTGAGCGCGCCTTTGATCTGCTCGACCATGAACGGACAGGTGTCGTGGCACAGCGAGTGGATGAACGTGAGGATCACCACCCGGCCCCGGTAGCCCGACAGGCTCACGCGCCTGCCGTTCTGATCCGCGAGGCTGAAATCGCTCGCCCGCAGGCCGGCCGGTAGCGTCGGGCCCTTGAACTCAGCGTTCCCCGGGGCCGGCGTCGGGCTGGCCGGAGCGCGGTTGGTCACCAGCACCACGCCGATCGCGGCGAGCAACGAGACCAGCGCGACCAGCAGGAGCCGCTGCAGGGTCCGGGTGGCGAGCATCCACGGTGATTTTCGCAGGCGCGGCAGAATCGTGGGGATGAGCCAATCGGCCAAGCTGGCGCGCCGGCTCGGCGCCACGATCCGCGACCCGCGCGTGCTCGAGGCGATCGCCGCCCTGCCCCGCGAGCGGTTCGTGCCCGCCTCCGAGCAGGACAGCGCGTACAAGAACGTGGCGCTGCCGATTGCCTGCGGTCAGACCATCTCCCAGCCGGTGCTGGTCGCGCGGATGCTCGAGTTGCTCGAGCTGCGGCCGGACGACCGCGTCCTCGACGTCGGCACCGGGTCGGGATATCACGCCGCTCTGCTGGCTCGGCTCGTCGCCCACGTCTGGACGGTGGAGCGGATCCCCGAGCTCAGCCACCGCGCGCAGTTGGCCACCGCCGCTCTCGGCATCGACAACGTCACCTTCGTGGTCGCGGACGGCGCCGAGGGCATCCCCAGCGCCGCGCCGTTCGACGCGATCAACGTCGCCGCCGCCGGCGAGGCGGTACCGCCCGCCCTCGAGGCGCAGCTCGCCCCGGGCGGGCGGCTCGTCGCGCCGGTCGGAGACGAGCAGCAGCACCTGGTCTTCGTCCGGCGCGGGGATCAGTCGCTGGAGCGCCTGCAGCTCGAACCCGTGCGCTTTGTGCCGCTGGTCAGCGACCCCGAGACTGGGGTCGGCTAACCGTCGGCCAGCCGGAGCTGCTGGTCCTGGCGCAGGCGCTTGCCCATGACCTCGATCGCCACCGGACTGGAGTCGATCAGGACGAAGTGGCGACCGAGATCCCGGCAGACGGCGCCCAGCGTGCCCGACCCGGCGAAGGGATCCAGGCACCAGCCGCCCGGCCGCGACGAGGCGGCGACGATTCTCCGCAAAACGCCCTCGGGCTTCTGGCTGGGATAGCCGGTTCGCTCGCGGCCGTTGGTGGGGACGATCGTGTGGAACCACACGTCGGTGGGTCGCTTGCCGCGGGTGGCCTTCTCGGCGCTCACCAGCCCCGGGGCCATGTACGGCTCGCGCTCGACGGCGTCGGCGTCGTAGTGGTGCGCGCCGGGGGTGCGGACGTAGACCAGGATCGTGTCGTGCTTGGCCGGCCAGCGGCGGCGGGGCTTGGCCCCATAGTCGTAGGCCCAGATCAGCTCGTTGAGGAACGCATCGCGGCCGAAGACCTCGTCGAGCAGGAGCTTGCAGTAGTGCGCCTCGCGGTAATCGATGTGGAAGTACAGCGTCCCGTGCGGCGCGAGCAGCGCCCGGGCCGCGCGCAGCCGCGGCTCCAGGAAGCCGAGGTAGTCGGCGAAGGCATCGTCGTAGCTGAGCGTCTGCAACAGCCGCGAGCTGTAGCGCCGTCCGCCGAAGCCGATCCGGTCGCCGTCCTGGGCTCGCTGGACCGAGATCGTCTCGCGGGTCTGCGCGCGGCCGGTGTTGAACGGCGGGTCCATGTACACCAGATCGAAGGCCTCGGTCGGGAGCCGGCCGAGCACCTCGGCGTTGTCCGCGGCCAGCACCAGGTCGTGCTCCAGGACGATCTTCTCCCCCGGCCGGTCAATGCCCATGACGGCAAACCTATCGTCCTAACAGAGGCTTTACGCGCGGACCCGTTAAGATCGTCACAGTGCTATCGGAACGCCTGCAGAGTTTCAGACGCTCCGCCCTTGCCGCACGCGTGACGCGATATGCCCTCGGTTCGGTGATCGCGCTGCTGACCAGCATCGTGATCTTTGCGTTGCTGTACGTGCTCGGGGCGAGTACGACCGCCTGCTCGATCGGGGCCTTCCTGGCCGGCGCGGTGCCGAACTGGATCCTCAATCGCCGCTGGGCCTGGAAGATCAAGGGCCGGGTGGCCTGGGGACGGGAGATCGTTGGCTACGTCGCCGTCTCCGCGGTGGCGCTGGTCTCCTCGTCGCTGGCCACGGCCTGGACGCAGGATCGGGTGCAGAGCGTGCCCGCCCACCACGGCATCCGCGTGGCCCTGGTGACCGCCTCCTACGTGGCGGTCCAGGCGATCCTATTTGCCGCCAAGTTCGTGGTCTACGAGCACTGGGTGTTCGCCGGGCGCTCGCGCGTTCGCGCGGCCCTGCGGTCCCGCCACCAGGTGTGGATGGCCGCCCGGGCAAACCGCACGCCGTAACCGAAGTTCCCGCCCTTCTTGGTGGTGGTGGCGTGCTGGCCACGGTCCCGCATCGTCGTCGGCACCTCGGCCAGGCGGAAGCCGTGCAGGGCGGCGCTGATCTGCAGCTCCGAGGCCTGGTACTGGGGCTGCTCGAGCGTGACCGCCGCGGTCACCTCGGCCCGCATCGCCCGCACGCCGCAGGCCGGGTCGGTGATCCGGTGGCGAGTGATCAGGCTCAGCAGCACCCCGAAGACGATCACGCCGGCGTGGCGCATGGCGTCGGTGGTCAGCTCGACTCCGAGCCGGCGGGAACCCGAGACGAAGTCGGCGCGGCCATCGAGGATCGGCTCGATCACCCGCCCGAGCTCCTCGGGCTCATACTGGCCGTCGGCGTCGATCGTGGCGATGATCTGGGCCCCTCGGGCCCGGGCCAGCCAGTAGCCGAGCCGCAGCGCGGCGCCCTGTCCCCGGTTGACCGGCACGTCGCACACCAGCGCGCCGGCGCCGATCGCCTCCTCCGCGGTGGCATCCCTGGCCCCGTCGACCACGACGATCACCTCGGCGGCCAGACCGGCGGCCTCCGCGGGAATCTCGCGGACCACCTCGGCCACGGTCGGCGCCTCGTTGTAGGCGGGAATCACGATCGCCAGCGGCGTGCCCAGTCCGGGGGGGTTGGCCACCAGGAACGCCTCCGCGGCGGCACGTTCGGCCGGCTCGAGCTTGGCCAGCTCCTGGTCGGCGGCAAAGGGTGGGGGCGGGGCGATGCTCATGCTGGGTTTCCGGCGGCACCCGCCAGCCCGGCGCCGCCGGCGAGCGGCTCGGCTGCTTCGATCTCGGCGCGCGACCACTCGTCCCATACCCCGATCAGGCCCTCGGCGAACGTGTACTGCGGGTCCCAGCCCTGCGAGCGGGCCCGGCTCGGGTCGACGATCACCGCCGGCATCTCGCCCGGCTTGGCCGGTCCGTGGTGCACCGCCAGCTCGGCGCCGCTGACCCGGAGCACCTCGTCGACGACCTCGAGCACCGACAGCGAATGACCGGTCCCGATCACCGTGGCCCCCTGCCAGCGCTCGTCGGTGAGCGCCAGCTTGGCCGCCGCCACGACGTCATGGACGTGCACGTAGTCGCGGACCTGCGTGCCGTCCCCGTAGATCTCGAACTCCTTGCCGAGGCGGATGCCGCGCATCAAACGCGCGACGATGCTGTCCTTGGCCTGCATCCCGGGACCGTACACATTGGTCAGGCGGAGATAGGCGCAGCGCATCCCGTACGAAGCGGTGTAGGCCCACATCAGCATCTCGCCGGCCGCCTTCGTGGAGCCGTAGGGGGTGAGCGGGCGCAGCGTCGCCGCCTCGGTGATCGCGGGGGCGTCCATCGGGCCGGTGACGGCGTTGGTGGAGGCGAAGACCAGGACCTTGACGCCGGCGTGGCGGGCGTCCTCGAGCAGGCCCGCGGTGGCCGCCACGTTGGTCCGGTAGGTCAGCTCGGGCTGCTCGAGCGAGCGCAGCACCGAGGTGACCGCGGCCAGATGAACGACGAAGTCGAAGCCGCCGTCGAACGCCGCCTGGCGCATGGCGGGGTCGACCAGGTCGCCCTGCACGATCTCGACGTCGGGGTCAGGGTGCGGCTGCAGGTCGATCACGCGCACGTGGGCGCCGGCATCCGACAGCTGGGCGACCACCTGGCGGCCGATGAAGCCCGAGCCTCCGGTGACCAGGACCCGGCTTCCCCTCAGCGATGAACCCCCCGACGCCGGCCCCCCGGCCGCGGAGGCGCTCACGTGCCGGCGAGCGCGCTGGCGGTCTGGGGCAGCTCGCTGGAGGTCCGATCCCAGCGCACCGTCGCCGTGATCGCCGCCATGTCGACGCGGTCCTTGTGCTTCTCCACCACGTCGAACATGTGGTCGATCAAGGCCATCGAGAGCAGCGTCGGCTTGAGGCCCAGCCCCTCCAGCGCCGTGTGGACCACGTTGTAGTAGTGGTCGTAGATCTCGACCCGCGGATTCTCGGTGTGCTCGATCTGAGCTCCACCTGGGAACTCCTTGGCGATCGTCTCGGCGATCTGGTTGATCGACATCGTCTCGGTCATCTGGTTGAACACGCGAAATTCGCCACGCTCGGCCGGGTTCTCACAGGCCAGCCGGACGCATTCAACCGTGTCGACCAGGTTGATCAGCCCGCGGGTCTGCGAGCCGTTGCCGTAGACGGTCAGCGGGTGGCCCAGGACGGCCTGGATCACCATCCGGTTGAGCACCGTGCCGAACACGCCGTCGTAGTCGAAGCGGGTGGCCAGGCGAGGATCGAGCTTGGTCTGCTCGGTGTCGACGCCGTAGACGACGCCCTGGTTGAGGTCGGTGGCGCGCATGCCCCAGATCCGGCAGCCGAACTCGATGTTGTGGCTGTCGTGGACCTTCGAGCAGTGGTAGAAGGAGCCGGGCTTCTTGGGGTAGATCATGCGGTCCTTGCGGCCCTTGTGCTCGATCTCGATCCAGCCCTCTTCGATGTCGATGTTGGGCTGCCCGTATTCGCCCATGGTGCCTAGCTTGACCAGGTGGATGTCGATGTCGGTGTCGGCGATCGCGTACATCACGTTGAGGTTGCCGACCACGTTGTTGGTTTGGGTGTAGACCGCGTGCGCCTGGTCGATCATCGAGTACGGCGCCGCGCGCTGCTCGGCGAAGTGGACGACCGCCTCGGGGCGAAAGTCGCCGATCATCTGGTGCGTGAACGCGGCATCGCAGAGATCGCCGACGTAGCTCTTGATCGTCTTGCCGGAGATCTCGGCCCAGGCGGCGATCCGCTCGTCGAGCGTGGCGATCGGGACCAGCGTGTCCACGCCCATCTCCACGTCATAACCACGGCGGGCGAAGTTGTCGTTTACCGCGACCTCATGCCCGAGGGCCGACAGATGAAGCGCAGTCGGCCACCCGAGGTACCCGTCACCGCCAAGAACCAAGATTTGCATACGGACGCTCCAAAGCCTTCAACTTGATTGGGATCTTCAGCGTTCTCGGTCGACGAGGCGGCCCAGCTCGGCCAATACTGAAGGATCGCTGACCAGCGAGCGCACGAGAATAGCCGACTAGGCAAACGGAAGTAGGCCAGCCGGGGGCAGAGGTTACGGCTTCGCTGCTACCTTCGTCGCTCTCGCGTGTCCGAGCAAGCCCTAAACGACCCGCAGATCGACGCTTCTCCAACCCCGCAGCGGGGACGCCAGGGGGCAGGGCGCACCCTCACCGGCCCCTCCGGCGCGGTCGTGCGAGCCGTTCGCGCCTACCCGTGGGTGTTCGCCGCGATCGCCCTGCTGGCCATCTCCGCCGTGCTCGTACGCTGGGCCGGCGCCCGGCCGGGCTATGACCCCTACGGATGGCTCGTGTGGGGCAAGCTCACCATCCACCTGAAGCTCGACACCAACGGCGCGCCATCCTGGAAGCCGCTGCCGTTCCTGTTCACGGTCCCGTTTTCGCTGCTCGGCCGCTTCTCGCTGTGGCTGTGGATGATCACGGCGGTCGCGGTGTCCCTGTCCGGCGCGATCTTTGCCTGGCGGATCGCCTGGCGCCTGGTCGACCCTCCGCCGCAGCGCCGCTACGCCGGCTACGCGGCGGGCGTGTTCGCGGTCGCCGGCGTGTTTGGCATCGTCGGCTACGCGCACTTCATCCTCAGCGCCCAGTCGGACACGATGATCGTCGCGCTGTGCCTGGGGGCGATCGACTGCTGGCTCAGCGGCCGCCAGCGCTGGGCGTTCGTGCTCTGGGTGCTGGGCGGGCTCGGCCGCCCCGAGGTGTGGCCGTTCCTCGCCCTGCATGCCCTCTGGGCCTGGCGCAGGTACCCCTCGATGCGCTGGCTGATCGGCGGCGGCCTGGCCCTGGTGCCCCTGATGTGGTTCGGAATTCCCGCCCTGACCGCCAAGACGGTGTTCGTGGCCAGCGACAACGCGCTGCACTCACCGCGCGAGCTGCACAGCAACAAGCTCAGCGGCACCATCTCCCGCTTCGTCAACAACCAGACCTGGCCGATCGAGCTGGCCGCCGTGCTGGCCGTGGTGCTGGCCCTGGTGCGGCGCGAGCAGCCGCGCAACCGCACGGTGCTGGTGCTGGCCGCGGGCGCGGCCGCCTGGGTGGTGATCGAAATCGCCTTCGCCCTGCACGGTTTCCCGGCGGTGCCGCGTTACCTGTTCGAGCCGATCGGGGTGACGAGCGTGCTGGCCGGGGTGGCCGTCGGACGGATCCTGCTCGATCTCCCGCCATTGGCCGCGCGCCTGCTCCCGCGCCTGTCGACGCGATCGGCCGCCTGGGCAGCCGGGCTGGCGGTGATCCTCTTGGCCGGGGCGCTGCTGCCCGTGGCCCGGGCCCGCTACCGCGCCGAGCACAAGGACCTCAATCACGAGCGCGCGCGCACGCGCGAGATCAACCGCCTCTCGACGGTGGTGGCGCGCCTGGGGCCGGCCCGGATCCTGGCCTGCGGGCAGCCGAACGTCCCGATCGGCTACCAGAGCGTGTTCGCCTGGTACATGGACATCAAGACGGGGGTGCTCTACGTCGCCCCCAAGCATCTGAAAGCCCACCCGCACACCACGGTCGACTTCTTCGCGCTCAGCAACGGCTGGCACGTGTTCCCCAACCACGTCAACGCCGCGACCGCACCCCACTGCCACGGGTTGCGACTGCGCTACCAGCAGCCGTAGCTCGCGTGCTCGCCGCCCGAAAGCGGTTCCTGGTCGCTGGTGGAGCGCTGATCGTGCTGATCGCGATCGCCATCTCCGTCCTGCGCGGGGGCGCCTCCAGCGTGCTGCCGGCCCCGCCGCTGCCGGGAATCGGCGTTCCGCCGCGCGCCGGGGATCCGTTCGGCTACGTGGCCTCCCGGCAGGCCGCGTTCGTCTCCCGGGCCAGTGCGGGCCGCGCCCAGGTGCTGTTCACCAAGAGTCCCGGGGGCGCGCTGGCCACCGCGGCGCGCGTCGCCGCCTACCGCCCCCTGATCGACGCCGCCACCCACGGAACCGCGATCGACCCGGACGTGGTCGAGGCGATCGTCTTCCTGGAGAGCGCCGGGCGACCCGACGCGATCGCCGGCAGCGACCCCGTGAACGCCTCCGGCCTGACCCAGATCCTCGCCGCCACCGGCCAGTCGCTGCTGGGCATGCAGATCGACCTGGCCCGGAGCCGCCGTCTGACCGCGCAGATCGCCTCGGCCGACAACACCGGCAACACCCGGCTGGTCGCAAGGCTCCTGGGCACGCGGGCCAAGGTCGACGGCCGGTTCGACCCCGCCCACGCCCTGGCCGCCACGGTGCGCTACCTGGAGATCGCTCAACAGCGCTTCGGTCGCGCCGATCTCGCGGTCGAGTCCTACCACATGGGAATCGGCAATCTCCAGCAGGTCCTGAGCGACTACGACGGTGGGCGCTCGGTGCCCTATGCCCAGGTCTACTTCGACAGCGCTCCGGACCACAACCCGGCGACCTGGCGGCTGCTATCCAGCTTCGGCGACGACTCGTCCACCTACTACTGGCGGGTGCTCGGGGCGCTGCAGGTGATGAGGCTCTACCGCACCGACCGCGCGGCGCTGAGGCGCCTGAGCCGGCTTGAGACCGGCTATCCGTCGGACGCCGAGGTGCTCCAACCGCCCGATCGCACTGCCTCGTTCGCCGATCCGGCCGCGCTGGCCGCCGCCTACACGCGCCACACCGTGATCCCGCTGCCGCGCAACGCCGCCAAGCTCGGCCTGGCCTATGCCGCCACGATGGGCTCTCGCGCTCGCCAGCTTGGCGCTCCGGCCTCGCTCTATCGGGGCCTGCGGGCGCCCGCGCTCGACCTGCTGATCGAGCTGGCCGCCCGCGTGCGCGCGATCTCCGGCGCCCGGGCACCGCTGATTGTCGCCAACACCGTCGCCGATGCCAAGTACGAGAGCCTGCTCGGGTTCGACGACCCGCCGGCCCTGACCGGCTACACCTTCCAGATTGCCCGCCGCTACGCGAGTCACGCCCAGGCCGAGGCGTTCCAGGCCATGCTCGACCGGCTGCAGTCGCTGAACCTGATCGCCTGGATCCGAGGCACCGCGACGATCGAGATCACCGTGGCCGCCGACGCCGACAAGGTCATGACCGCCGGTCCGTAGTCCGGAGGGATGTCGGGTCGCCTTCTTCGTGGGTGTGCGACGAAAGTCGACGACATCGATGAGGGAGAGAGACGCCGGCGTGCGCCGGGATCTGGTTGTGCTCCCGATCCGCGATCCCGGCCCGGGGGTCTTGGGATGCTGGTAACGCTATGTGAGACTTTCTTACCAACACCCCCTCACGGCAACGCGATTGAGGGGTTCAATCCCTATCGATGTCGTTCGTCCCAGACACCCGGACCCGTCCCCCACCCGTCCGCATCCCGCAGCGCTGCCACGCCTGAGCCAAACGCCGACGCCGCCTATCGGGCGACGGCCACCACCTGCATGATGTCCCCGGGATTGACTCGCACGGTCCGGTCGCCGAGGCTGCTGAGCCGCAGCGCCTCCGAAACACCGGTGGCCAGCGGGAACCCCGAGCGGCGCAGGCGGTCGGCCAGGAAACGGAGGCTGACCCGGCGGCCCACCTTGGCGTAGGCGACCGGCTGGAAGTCGCAGCGACGCAGGAGCGCCTCCAGCGTGGCCCGGGAGAAGAAGTAGTAGTGATCGGGGATCAACTGGCGCCAGCGCCGGGGCGTGAGCCGGAACCAGAGGCAGTCGACCGTCGGGGTCTCGATCATCAGCACCCCGCCGGGTGCCAGCAGCGAGCGCGCCTGCCGGAGGGCCCGCTGGGGCGAATCGAGGTGCTCGATCACGTGGAACATCGTCAGCGCGTCGAAGCCGGCGGCCCCGGGCCCCGCCTCGCCGCCGGTGGCGCCGGGCGGCGCCAGGATGTCGTCGATCGCGCCGGTCAGCACCTCCAGCCCGGCGGCCCGGGCCTGGGCGCTCGTGCCCGGATCGGGCTCCACGCCGGTGACCGCAAAGCGCGAGGTGGCCACCTCGAGGAAGGAGCCCAGCGCGCACCCGACATCGAGCAGGCGGCCGCCGGCGGCATGGGGCAGGAGACTCGCCAGCCGCTCTCGCTCGGCGGCCAGCCGCAGCGCGCGCTCGGCCTCCTCGACCTCGATCCGAACGATCCCCAGGTCAGCCACCCGGCCGGCCAGCGCCTCCGAGCGCGGTGAGTCCGTGGCCACGAAGGTGAAGTCCTGGTGTCGCCGGCCGACGTAGACCAGGCCGCACTGCCAACAGCGGACCAGCGGACCGTCCAGGCGTGGCGAGTGCAGCAGCAGAACCGGGTCGGGGGCGGCGCAGAGGTCGCAGGGGGAATGGGCGTCGGACATCCGTTTGGGCCACTTTACGTCGGCCACCCATCCCCGGTAGGTTTGGCGCGTGACCGACGCCGTTCGCACTCCGGACCAGCTGCTCGAGGGCCTGCCCGACTTTCCCTTCGCCCCGCACTACCGCGAGCTCGATGGGTTCCGGCTGGCGCACATCGACGAGGGCGACGGGCCGCCGGTGATCTTCTTCCACGGCGAGCCGACCTGGTCATTCCTCTGGCGCAAGGTGATCCCCCCGGTGAGGGACGCCGGCTTTCGCTGCATCGCGCCGGACATGGCCGGGTTCGGACGCTCGGACAAGCCCATGGATCTCGACTGGTATTCGTATGACCGCCACGTGGTCACGATGGCGCCACTGCTCGAGGAGCTCGACGTCAAGGACGCCACCGTGGTCGTGCACGACTGGGGCGGCCCGGTCGGGCTGAGGCTGGCGGTCGAGCACCCGGATCGGATCGCCCGGATGGTGATCCTCGACACGGGCCTGTTCACCGGCCACCAGAAGATGACCGAGGCCTGGACGGCGTTCCGCAACTTCGTCGAGCAGAGCGAGGATCTGCCCGTCGGGTTCCTGGTCAAAGGCGCGTGCCTGCGCGATCCGGGCGACGAGGTCGTCGCCGCCTACGACGCTCCGTATCCGAGCGCAGCCTCGAAAGCCGGCGCCCGGGCGTTCCCGCTGCTGATCCCGACCGCGCCGGATCAGCCCGGCGCCGAGGCGGGACAGCGGGTACTCGACACGCTCCGCGAGGACGCCCGACCGAAGCTGATCCTGTGGGCCGACTCCGATCCGGTGCTCCCCCTGGAGACCGGCCGCAAGTTCGCCGCCGCGCTGGGCACCGAGGTCGGGCACGTGATCGAGGGCGCCAGCCACTTCCTCCAAGAGGACGCCGGCTCCCAGATCGGCGCGCTCATCGCCGACTGGCTCGGCCAGGCCGCCTGAGCGACGGCCCAACCTGCCGTCGGCGCTACGCGGGCTGCTTCTCGGGCTCTGACGCCGTCTCGGTCTCCGACTCGGCTACCGCGATCGTCTCGACCATCCGCGCCTCGTAGGCGGCGCGGGCGGTGTGATCGGGGTTGGCCAGCACCTGGTCGCCCTTGAGGAAGCGCGCGACCGCCTCATTGGCCCGCCGCGGAAGCAGGGACTGCATCCGGAACACCGCGCCGACCGACTTGGGCACGTACACGTCGAAGCGACAGAACTGCAGCGCCTCGACGATCGCGTTGGCCACGTCCTCGGGCTCGACCGGCTTGAAGCCACGGGCGTCGGGCAGCCCCGAGCCGAGCTCCGTGTTGACCACTACCGGCATGACCACGCTGACCTCGATGTCGGTGTCGCGGACCTCCGCGCGGATCGCTTCGCTCAGGCCGACGACGGCATGCTTGGTGGCGCAGTAGGTCGCGCCGCCGGGGAAGCCGGCCTTTCCGGCCGAGGAGGCGATGTTGACCAGGTGCCCGCGGCCGCGGGGCAGGAATCGCTCGAGCGCCAGCTTGGAGCCGAAGATCACGCCGTGCAGGTTGATGTCGATCAGGCGCGACGCGGTTCTGTCGGTCTCGTTGATAAACGGACCGATCGGCATGATCCCCGCGTTGTTGATCAGCACGTCGAGCGGGCCGAGCCGGCTCTCCACCTCCTGCAGGAAGGTTTCGAAACTCTGGCGGTCGGTCACGTCGAGCGGCAAGCCGATCGTGCCGCCGGCCAGCTCCTGCGCGGTGCGCTCCGCCAGCGGCGCCTCGATGTCGCCGATCGCGACTCGAGCCCCATGACACACCAGAGCGGCCGCGGTGGCACGCCCAATTCCCCTGCCGCCGCCGGTGATGGCGACGACCTTTCCGGCGAGCGATCGTGGAGCTCTGGCCATGGGACACGTCCTCCTGATCATCCGATGAGGTGCGGCGTACAAGCTACCGGGTGGCGGGATCAGAGGGGCTTGGCTGGCCAGCCAAGCAGCATGCGTCGCGCAGTCTCCGAAACCGACATGCTCGGAGGA
>JALYXK010000261.1 GCA_030947145.1 Actinomycetota bacterium | reverse complement strand
CTCGAGCCAGATCGGGAGGGCGCGCACGAAGTCCCCGAGCGCGCGGCGGTAGCGCGCCAGCGAGGTGAGCGAGACCCACTCATCGGGCCCGTGGTGCCCCGCCCCGGCGGGGCCGAACTCCACCGCGGGGATGCCCGCCTCGATGAACGAGGCCGCGTCGGAGGCGCCGTCGCGCCCCACGCTCATGACCTCCCGATCGGGAAGCGAGCGGGCCACGGCGTCGCACAGCGCCCGTACGTAGGGGTTGGTGCGGGCCACCGTGACCGGCGGGTGGATGAAGGTCCGGGTGACGTCGATGTCATCGATCGCGCGCACCTGAGCGAGGATCTCGCCGGGGTCCTGCCCCGGGAGGTAGCGCACGTCAACCGCCATGCAGCACCGTTCGGGCACCTGGTTGAGCGCCTCGCCGCCCTCGATCCGCCCCAGATTGATCGAGGGGCGGTCGAACATCTCCGATGACTCGCGGCTGAAGGGGAGCGACTCGATGGCGCGAAACACGTCGATCGCCTTGAGCACGGCATTGTCACCCAGCCACGGCGTCGAGCTGTGCGCGGCGCGCCCGTGGACGTCGATCCGCATCACCAGCACGCCCTTGGCCTCCACGCCGATGTGCAGGTCGGTGGGCTCACCGGTGATCGCGAAGTTGCCGCCCAGGCCGCGCTTGACGAAATCGTCGGTGGAGCGCACGTCGAGCTCTTCGGACTCCTCGTCGGGGACGCAGACGAAGCGGACGCGGACGCGATCCTGGCTCGTCACGTCCTTGATCGCGCACATCATCGCCGCGAGCGCCCCCTTCATGTCGTACGCGCCCCGGCCGATGAGCCGATCGCCCTCAACGCGGGCGGAGAACTGCTCGGGGCGTCCGGGAACGACATCGAGGTGGCCGTGCATGACGACGGTGGAAACGAAGGGTTCGTCCAAGGCCGACGAAGTCGGCCCCGGGGCGTTGGCCGCCAGGCCAACCCCCAAGCCCGGCGAAGCCGGGCCGACGTCGGCCACCAGCACCGGCATACCGTTGTGATCGTGCTCGCGCACTTCGATGTCGCGGGATTCGAGCCATCCCTTGACGAATCCTGCCGCAGCGGCGAGCTCATCCCGACGCGAGGTGTCGTAGGAGATCAGTCGCTCGGCCAGCACACGCTCATCGGTCATGAAGCTGCCGATGATAAAGACGACGCTTGAGCCGCAACTAAGGGGCGCGCCGCAGCCGGCGTCTCAGCCGGCCCCGGAGGCGATCTCGAGAAAGGCCTCGAGGCGGCGGCGCGAGCGCTCCGCCGCACGCCGCTTCTCGCTCCCGTCCTCCGCCTCCTCGTACTCGCGCTCGGCCGCCTCGAGCCGCTCGCGCAGGTCACCGGCGTCGAGCTCCGAGGGCTCGTGTGCCTCTTCGACGAGGACGAGGACGTGATTATTGGCGACCTGCATGTACCCCTCGGCCTGGGCGAACCTGACGATCTCGGACTCGCTCTTGTACAAGCGCAGCTCGGTGGGGTCGAGCATGGCGAGCACGGGCGTGTGGTTGGCGAGGATGCCGATCGATCCGATCACGGTGAAGGTCGAGAGCATCTCGACCTCGTCGTTGAACACCTCGCCGTCAGGGGTCAGGACCTCGACCGGGAACTTGTTGTGCGCCATGGCGTGCGGCTAGCCCTTGGTCGCGTCCTCGACCACCTGGTCGATCGTGCCCTTCATGAAGAACGCGCGCTCGGGCACCTCGTCGTGCTTGCCCTCGAGGATCTCCCTGAATCCCCGGATCGACTCGGCGATGGGGACGTACTCGCCGTCGATACCGGTGAACTGGGTCGCGACGAAGAACGGCTGGGAGAGGAAGCGCTCGAGCTTGCGGGCGCGGTTGACCGTGACCTTGTCCTCGTCGGAGAGCTCGTCGATCCCGAGGATGGCGATGATGTCCTGGAGCTCGCGGTAGCGCTGGAGCACCTGCTTGACCTCGTTGGCGACGTTGAAGTGCTCGTCGCCGAGGATGTCCGCCTTGAGGATGGTCGAGGTCGAGTCGAGTGGATCGACGGCCGGGTAGATGCCCTTCTCGGAGATCGCGCGCGACAGCGTCGTGGTCGCGTTCAGGTGGGCGAAGGCCGAGGCGGGCGCCGGGTCGGTGAGGTCGTCGGCGGGCACGTAGATGGCCTGGATCGAGGTGACCGACCCCTTCCCTGTCGAGGTGATCCGCTCCTGGAGCTGCCCCATCTCCGTGGCCAGCGTCGGCTGATAGCCCACCTGGGACGGCATCCGGCCGAGCAGGGCCGAGACCTCGGAGCCGGCCTGGACGAAGCGGAAGATGTTGTCGATGAAGAGGAGCACGTCCTGTCCCTCCTCGTCGCGGAAGTACTCGGCCATGGTCAGCCCCGAGAGGGCGACGCGCATGCGCGCGCCCGGCGGTTCGTTCATCTGGCCGAAGACGAGCATGGTCTTCTCGAGCACCCCGGACTCCTTCATCTCGAGCCACAGGTCGTTGCCCTCGCGCGAGCGCTCGCCGACTCCGCAGAATGCCGACAGCCCGCCGTGCTCCTGGGCGAGGTTGTGGATGAGCTCCTGGATGATCACCGTCTTGCCGACGCCGGCGCCGCCGAACAGGCCGACCTTGCCTCCCTTGGCGTAGGGCGCGAGCAGGTCGACGACCTTGATCCCGGTCTCGAACATCTCGGTCGTCGGCGTGAGCTCCTCGACGGTGGGCGCGTCGCGGTGGATCGGCCAGCGCTTGACATCGTCCGGGAGCGGATCGCCGAGATCGATGGGCTCGCCGAGGAGGTTGAAGATCCGCCCCAGGGTGATGTCGCCAACGGGAACGGTGATCGCGCCGCCGGTATCGACCACCTCGGCGCCCCGCGAGAGCCCGTCGGTAGTGTCCATGGCCACGGCGCGCACCCGGTCGTCGCCGAGATGCTGCTCGACCTCGCATACGAGCACGTCGGACTCGATGACGCCGGTCCCCTCGTCCTCGACGCGCTCGGCTTCGGGGCGGCGGACGGTGATCGCGTGGTTGATCTGGGGGAGCTTGTCGGGGAACACGGCCTCGATCACGACGCCCTGGATCTCCTCGATCCGGCCGGTGTTCTTCTTATCGGTGGTGGCAGACATCGTTCTCCAGTTCTGGGTCTAGCCGACGCCTTCGGCGCCAGCGACCACTTCCATGATCTCTTGGGTGATCTCAGCTTGGCGAGCCCGGTTCATCTGTAGCGTCAGATCCTCGATCAGCTCGCCCGCATTTTCGGTCGCGTTGCGCATCGCGGTCATCCGAGCGCCGTGCTCGGACGCCGTCGACTCGAGCAGCGCGCGGTAGATCGAGACCTCGACATAGTCGGGAATCAGCCGCTCGAGGATCTCCTCGGGCCCGGGCTCGTATTCGACCTCGGCGCGGTGGCGTGGCTTGTCTTCCTCCTCCTCCTCCTCCTCGTCGTTTTCGGACTCGTCCTCTTCAAGGACCGTCGCCTGCTGGAGGGGAAGCAGGGTCTCGTGGCGCACGACCTGGGAGATGGGCGAGATGTAGCCGTTGTAGAAGATCTCGACCTGGTCGACCTCGTCGTCCACGAAGGCCGCCACCAGGCGCTCGGCGATCCTCCTTGCATCGGAGTAGGC
>JALYXK010000244.1 GCA_030947145.1 Actinomycetota bacterium | reverse complement strand
TGGTGGCCAAGGAAGGGCCGATGGTCAACGAGCGCGCCGGCGTCTCGATCCTCTCCGAGAACACCGGCGCCCACGAGGAGCTCGGCGAGTTCGCCCTCTCGGTCAACCCGTTCGACATCCAGGAGCTCGCCGACTCGATCCACGCCGCGCTGACGATGGCCCCGGCCGAGCGCGAGCGCCGGCACCAGGGGCTGAAGGCGATCGTCACCGCCCGGAACCCCGGCGACTGGATCGACGAGCAGCTGGCCGACATCTCCAAGAAGGGCCGCGGTTAGTCACACGGAGACGGGCCGGTACCGAGCGCGGCCCCCAGACCTACACATGCTAATGTATGAGCATGCCCTTGGAGCGGCGCCTCCAGATCCTCCTTGACGACGAGCGTCACCATCGGCTCGTGGCGGCCGCCGAGGAGCGTGGTGTGTCAGTGGCCACGGTGGTCCGCGAGGCGATCGACCGGGGCTTGCCGGCGGGTGAGGGCCGCCGTCGTGCCGCGGGTCAGCGGCTGCTCGCCGCGCCGGATATGCCAGTTGCGGATCCAGATGAGCTGCTCGCTGAAATCGAGGCGATCCGCGGTCGCCGAGCGTGATCGTCATTGACACCACCGTCCTCGTTTACGCCAAGGGCAGCGACCATCCTTATCGCGAACCCTGCCGCGTCCTGGTAGCGGCAATCGCCGACGGCCGGCTCCAGGCGACCACGACCGCCGAAGTCATTCAGGAGTTCGCTCACGTGCGGGCACGCCGCCGCGGGCGGGCGGATGCGGCGGCTCTGGCCCGCGACTACGGCGAGCTGCTGTCACCGCTACTCCCGATCACCGCCGATTCCCTGCGCGACGGCCTGCGGTTGTTCGAGAGCACCGAACGGCTCGGAGCGTTTGACGCCGTTCTCGCTGCGGCCACGACGACCAGCGGGGCGAGCGCGCTCGTCTCGGTCGACCGAGAATTTGCCGCGATCACCGCACTCAACCACGTCATCCCCGATTCGGACGGAATCCAGCGGCTGCTCGCCAATTCAGCGTGAGAGGTGCTCCTGCGGTGTTGCACCGTTATCTTGGTGCTACACTGATCGAGTGCCGACAACGAAGCCGCGCTATACGCTGACCGAAACCGATGAGCTCGCTGCGGCGCTCAACTCGGCAGCCCGTCGCTGGCCTGAAGATGCCCAGTCGCACCCGCGCGGGCCGGGCGGTTGGACGAAGCGCAAACCGCGCTGCAGGACCTCGCGGTCAGGCCGATCGAGCTGAACGTCGGCGCCGCGGCCAGTCTGGCCTTGCTGCGCGCCGAGACGGGCTTGCGAATGCCCGACTGTTGTGTGCTGCACGCCGCCGCGATGCAGGGCGCCGAAACGATCGCGACGTTCGACGAGCGGCTCGCCCGGGCCGCGCGCAAACGCGGCCTGAGCACGCCCTGAGGGCGCCCCTGCCGGAACTAGATCGGGAGCCTGCGACTAGCCGTCAGTCGTGGAGTGTCCGGCCGTCGTTCAGCAGGTTGATGTAGCCGGCGATCCGCTTGGCCCTCGTTCCCGGACGCTTAATCGTCGTGAGCCGGTAGCAGAAGGCATAGCGCCGGGCGCCGGTGAGCGTCTCGAAGAAGGCCTTCGCCTGAGGGTGGCGATCGAGCTCGGCCTGAAAGTCCGGTGGGACGGTGCCCCGGCTCTGCGGTTCGTAGGCCGCCGCCCAGCGGCCGTCCGCGATAGCCGCCTCCACCTGGGCGAGACCCGGCGGCCGCATTCGTGACTCGTCGATCAGCCGAGCCACGTGGTCGCGGTTGATCTGCGACCACTTGCTCCGCGGGCCGCGCCGGGTGAACCGCTGCAGCCAGAAAGCCTCGTCGTAGGCGCCCTTCTGCCCGTCGATCCAACCGAAGCAGAGGGCGGCATCGAGGGCCTGCGCGTAGGTGACGGTGGACCGGGAGGCGCTCTTCTTGGCGATCTTGAGCCAAACGCCCGGGGAGGAGTCATGATTCTCGGCCAGCCAGCGCTCCCAGGCCTCCGGATCCGGAACCTCCAGGATCTCGAGTCCCTTGTGCGTCGATTCCGGCACCGGAGGAGATTTTCCCGCTTCGGGCCGGGCAGCGTCGAGCGAGCTACCCTGAAGCTCGGCCGCTATAGTCGGCCGCCGCCCCCGGGCCACCTCATCATGGCGAAACCACCCATCATCTACGACCTCGTCCTGATCCTCTCGACCACCACCGAAGAGGAAGAGCGCGCCAAGATTGTCGCCGACGTCGAGGCGGCGATCAGCGCGGGGGGCGGCACGCTCGAGCGCAGTCAGATCTGGGGCGTGCGGCCGATGACTTTCGAGATCAACCACCAGGGCGAGGGCTATTACCACCTGCTGCAGTTCGCAGGCCCCCCGTCGCTATTGGAATCGCTCTCGCACAGCCTGCGAATCGCCGACAACGTCCTGCGCTTCCGGATCATCAAGGTGCTGGCGGGAACGCCGCCGGCACCCGATACACCGCCGCCGGTGCTGGCGACCGCTGCCGCCGGGGCATCGTCGCCGGGCGAGCGCGACCGCGGCGAGCGCGAGCGCGAGCGCGACGGCGAAGCCGGCTGAGTCCCGCGGCATCGCTCTCTCTCTGTCACGGAACTCGGTCGCCTGGCAACGGCTCGGCGTCCCCTCGTCAACGTTTCTGCCCATTTTCCGCAGAGCCATCGGGTTGCCGTCTGGCATCGGCCTAGACTCGACTCAGGCTTAGAGAACGTCCCCGAGAGGAGATAGGAAATGGCAGGAAGCAATATCAACCGCGTGACCATCACGGGAAATTTGACCCGGGATCCCGAGCTGAACACGCTGCCGAGCAGCGGCACCACGGTGTGCAGCCTCCGGGTCGCCTGCAACGGTCGGCGCAAGAACAACGAGACCGGCCAGTGGGAGGATCAGCCCAACTACTTCGACGTCACGGTCTGGGGTGCGCAGGGCGAGAACTGCGGCAAGTACCTGAGCAAAGGACGCCCCGTCGCCGTCGACGGGCGGCTGCGCTGGCGCGAGTGGACGACCCCCGAGGGGCAAAAGCGCCAAGCGGTCGATATCATCGCTGAAACCGTGCAGTTCCTGGGCGGGCGCGATGACGCCGGCAATGGGAATGGATTCTCCAGCAGCGTGCGCGCGGCGGAGAGCGACATTCCGATTGACACCGGCGATTTCCAGCGCGCTCCTGCGGCTGCCGGAGCTGCCGACGACGACATTCCGTTCTGAGGCAGCGGCCTGAGACCAGCAGACGATAGGTGATGCCAAGTGGCGAAAGCACGTAGACGACCGGTTCGCCGGCGCGATAGGAAGGGCGGGCCGACCTCGGGTCGACGTAAGCCCTGTCCGTACTGTCGCGACAAGATCGACCAGGTCGACTACAAGGACCTATCGGCGCTGCGCCGCTTCGTCTCCGAGCGCGGCAAGATCCGCTCGCGCCGGATCACGGGTGCCTGCCGCCGCCACCAGAGCCAGGTCGCGCGCGCCGTCATGCGCGCGCGCGAACTGGCGATGCTGCCGTACGTCGCCGAGGGCGGAAACGACGCCCGCGAGGGTCGGGGCGGCCGTGGCGGCGATCGCGACCGCGACCGGTAGCGCAGGCCATGCCCCAGGCGATCCTGCTCCAAGATGTGGACGAGCTCGGTGAGCGCGGCGCCGTCGTAGACGTCTCCGCCGGCTACCTGCGCAACTTCCTGCTCCCCCGCAAGCTCGCCGAGCCGGCGACCAAGGGCTCGGTCGAAGCCGCCTCGCGGCGACGCGCCGCCGCGGAGCGGGCCGTGCAGGAGGCGGAGGACCGCGCCCGCGAGAACGCGGCGCTGCTCGGCCGCACCGTGCTGACGATCCCCCAGCAGGCCGGCGATGACGGCCGCCTGTTCGGCTCGGTCACGACCCAGGACATCGCCGACGCCATCCGCGACGCCCGCGGGATCAAGGTCGACCGCCGCAAGATTCACCTCGATGATCCAATCCGCAACATCGGCACCTACATGGTGGTGATCGAGGTCACCGACGACGTGACCGCGACGATCAAGACCATGGTCGTCGCCGCCTAGCGGCCGGTTGCCTCCCGGCTGATCCCTACTGTCCCCATGTGGCGGCGATCTCGCTCCAGGCGTGGGTGCCGTCACCCACCGTCGTTCTATAGGTGTACCAGTTAAGCGGTACACTTTGGGCGTGTCCTCCTCTTCGTCTCGCGTCCAGGTCACCGTCGATCCCGATCTCGCCGCTGCGCTCGACGAGTTCGGTGGTCGATCTCGCTCGCGCGCCGTGCGCGATCTGGCAATCCGCGGCGCCCAAGCGCTGCGCGATGACCGACACCATCGTGAGGAGGCGGTCGAGTTGTTGCGGCAGATCGACTCAGGCGAGGACGATCGGTTCGACTTCTCGGTGTCAGCCGAGCTGCATGCCGGCCGCCGCTGAGCCGTACAGCTCCGGCGTCCCGATCGTGTTCGACACGTCGGCCTGGAACCGACGGACAAACCCTGATGTGTTCGTTCGGTGGGCTCCGACACGCGATGCCGGGCTGTTGGCCGTGTGTCCGGTCGTCGCGCTCGAGCTGCTGGCAGCTGCGCGCGACCAGGACGCGTTCCGCGACCTCGACCGAGCGTTGAGCGCGATGCCGCAAGCGCCCGTCACCCGCGCGGTGTGTGACCGCGCGATCGGCGCCTCCCGCGAGCTCGCCGGCGACAGGCGACTGCCGGCAGCCGACTACCTCATCGCGGCGGCGGCCGCCGAGCGTGGCTTCGGTGTCCTGCACTACGACCGCCACTTCGAGCCGCTCTGCCGCGTGCTCGGGATCGAGAGCGTCCTCGTCGCCCCGCGCGGCATGCTGGACTGACGAACGCGAGGCCTCGGATCACCTGAATGTGAGTGAGCGGCGGGGCGGCGGCCTATCCATTAAGCGGCCCGTCTTCGTCAGCGCCACCTCGGTGATCATCGCTGCCACGGTCGCATGCTCCCTACCGGCCTACAAGCCGACTCAAGCTCGGCAGCCTGCCGTCGGCCCGCTGCGCCAAGTGACGATAGACACGACCACAGAACAGGAGCGTCGACAGTCCGGGGCGCGGGACCTCGGGCACACGACGGGTCCCGCGCTGCCCGACTACAGCAGCTGGACTGCGCACCGGATACCGGGCGCCTGTGCCAGCCTGGTATCGGTGGTCAGCAGCGAGGTTGCGCCAATCATCTCCGCCAACGCCACGTAGGTCGCGTCGTACGCGCTCAGATTCTGGCGAAGCGCCCACATTCGCGGCCGAAGCCAGTCACCCGGGAACCTGCTGATCGTCAGGCCGATGAAGCCATCGAGCGCCGCAGTGCCCTGCTCCTCGCTCAGAGCGCGACGACGGACGAGGCTTCGCAGAACATGGGTGACTTCGGTGTCGATGAGATGCGGGGCGGCAAGCTCCTCATCCCCGAGCCGATCGGGATCAAGGCTCCCGGCGACGAGCTCGACGACCACGCCGGCGTCCACGACGTTCATCCCTGCCGCCGGCCCTCGTCCAGGACAGACAAGATCACGTCCCGATCGACGTGGCCTCGGACCTCGTTCTGCGTCTGACGCACGACGACGGCGTTCTCGCGCACCCTCTG
>JALYXK010000243.1 GCA_030947145.1 Actinomycetota bacterium | reverse complement strand
GAAGGCGGCGATCACGCGCGCTGCCGCATCGACGTCGTCGAGCGAGACCGTCTCGACCGGCGAGTGCATGTAGCGCAGGGGCACCGACACCAGCCCGGTGGGGATCCCCTCACGCGTCAGATGAAGGGCGTCGGCGTCGGTTCCGGTGCCGCGCCCGAGCGATTCGACGGTGAAGGGGATCTCGGCCGCCTCGGCGGAGTCGTGGAGGAGCTCGGTGACTCGCGGATGAAGCGTCGAGCCGAAGGCGATGACCGGGCCTGAGCCGAGCGTGTGCTTGGTTATCTGGCCGAGCTCGACCCCCGGCTGGTCGGTGGCGAAGGTGACGTCGACCGCGATGGCGAGGTCGGGGCGCAGCGCGTAGGCGCTGGTGCGCGAACCGGCGAAGCTGATCTCCTCCTGGGCGACCGCGAGGGCCACCACGTCCCCGGGAGCGCCGCCGGCCTCGGCCACGAGCCGAGCTGCTTCGGCGGCGACGTAGCAGCCCACCCGGTTATCGAGCGAGCGAGAGACCAGCCGGTCGTTGGGGAACTCGAGGGGGCTGGCGTCGATCACCGCGAAATCGCCGATGCGGACGCGGCTCTTGGCCTCGTCGCCGTCCTTGGCCCCGATGTCGATGACGAGGTCCTTGAGCTCGGGGGCCTGCTTGCGCTCCTCCTCCTTGAGCAGGTGGATGGGCTTGCGCCCGATCACTCCGGGAACCTGCCCGGCGCGAGTGGTGACGCTCACGCGCTGGCTGACGAGGACGATCGAGTCCCAGCCGCCGATGTTCCCGAAGTGGAGGTACCCGTCGTCGTCGATGTGCGTGACATGAAGGCCGATCTCGTCGATGTGCCCGACGATCGCCAGCACAGGCCCGTCTCCGGGCGCGCGCGCCGACACCCGCGCCGACGAGGATCCGACCTTGTCTCCCTTGACCTCGGCGAACTCGGCGCATCCCTCGCGCCACACCCGGGCGGCGCCGGACTCGTGCCCCGACGGGGCAGGGGCGGTGATGAGCTGTTGCAGGAGCTTGGGCGTGGGCAAGGCAGACCTCAGCCGACGAGCTCGCGCAGCACGAGCTGGAGGATCCCGCCATGGCGGTAGTAGCGCTGCTCGTTGGGAGTGTCGATGCGGACGGTCACCGGGAACTCCTTCGGCTCTCGCTCGCTCGGGAGTTCGCCGCCAGGCGAACTCTCAACGGAATCGGCGCCAGCCGATTCCGCCATGACCGTGATCTCGCGCGGAATCTCCTCGGCGTCGGCGAGGCCGGCGATGGAGAACACCTCGTGCCCGGTGAGCCCGAGCGACTCGGCCGTGTCGCCGTCCTTGAACTGCAGCGGCAGCACGCCCATGCCCACGAGATTGGAGCGGTGGATGCGCTCGAAGCTCTCGGCGATCACCGCGCGCACCCCGAGCAGGCGCGTTCCCTTGGCCGCCCAGTCGCGCGAGGACCCCGAGCCATACTCCTTGCCGGCGAGGACGACGAGCGGGGTGCCCTCCTCCTGGTAGCGCATCGCGGCGTCGTAGATCGACATCTGCTCCTCGTCGGGCAGGTGCAGCGTCACGCCGCCTTCGGGGAGAGGACCCCGCCCACCCCCAAGCTGGTTGCGCAGGCGGATGTTGGCGAACGTCCCGCGCATCATCACCTCGTGGTTGCCGCGCCGCGAACCATAGGAATTGAAGTCCTTGGGCTCCACCCCGTGCTCGATCAGGTACTGGCCCGCGGGCCCGTCGTGCTTGATCGAGCCGGCCGGTGAGATGTGGTCGGTGGTGACGCTGTCCCCGAGCACGGCGAGGACACGAGCCCCCTCGACGTCCTTGATCGGCTCGGGCTCAGGCGCCAGGTTCTCGAAGAAGGGCGGGCGGCGCACGTAGGTCGAGTCCTCGCCCCACTCGAAGCTGTCCCCGGTGGGGATCTCGAGCGAGTTCCAGCGCTCGTCGCCGTCGAACACCTCCGCGTAGCTCTTGCGGAACATGTCGGACTGGACCGCCTCGAGCACGGTCTCCGAGACCTCGGCCGCGGTCGGCCAGATGTCCCTCAGGTACACCGCCTCGCCATGCTCGTCCTCGCCCAGCGGCTCCTCGTAGAGATCGACGTCCATGGTTCCCGCCAGCGCGTAGGCCACGCACAGGGGCGGCGAGGCGAGGTAGTTCATCTTCACGTCGGGGTTGATCCGGCCCTCGAAGTTGCGATTGCCCGAGAGGACCGACACGACCGCCAGACCGGCCTCGTTGACCCCTTCTGAGATCTCCTCGGGCAGGGGCCCGCTGTTGCCGATGCACGTCGTGCAGCCGTAGCCGACGAGGTTGAAGCCGAGGGCCTCGAGGTGCTCGGTCAGGCCCGCGCGGTCGAGGTACTCGGTCACCACCTTCGATCCCGGCGCGAGCGAGGTCTTGACCCACGGCTTGGTCTGGAGCCCTCGCTGTACCGCGTTGCGCGCGAGCAGGCCCGCCCCCACCATGACCGACGGATTCGACGTGTTCGTGCAGCTGGTGATGGCGGCGATGACCACGTGCCCGTGGTGCAGATCAGTCTCCGTCCCGTCGGCGAGCTTCACGCTGGCCGTCGCGCCCTGGCGCTCGGCGGCCTGCGCCGAGCTGACGTGGCCGGGCTCATGCCCCATCCCGTTGGGGCGGTGCGAGGAGACCGGATCGCTGGCCGGGAAGCTCTCCTCGATCGCCTCGTCCTCCTCCGACTCGTCGGGGAGGTAACCCTCGAGCGCCTCGCGGAACGCCGTCTTGGCGTCGGTCAGCGAAACGCGATCCTGCGGGCGCTTGGGCCCGGCGATGCTCGGGACAACGTCTGAGAGGTCGAGCTCGATGGTGTCGCTGTAGGTCGGCTCCTCGGAGCTCTCGTCGTGCCACATGCCCTGCTCGGAGGCATAGGCCTCGACGAGCTCGATGAGCTCCTTGGGGCGGCCGGAGAACTCGAGGTAGCGCAACGTCTCCGCGTCGATGGGGAAGATCGCGCACGTCGATCCGAACTCGGGCGACATGTTCCCGATCGTGGCCCGGTCGGCCAGCGGAAGGGCGGCGAGCCCCGGACCGTAGAACTCGACGAACTTTCCCACGACGCCAAGCTTGCGCAGGATCTCGGTCACCGTGAGCACAAGATCGGTGGCGGTGGCTCCCTCGGGGAGCTCGCCCGTGAGCTTGAAGCCGATGACCTGGGGGATGAGCATCGACATGGGCTGGCCGAGCATCGCCGCCTCGGCCTCGATTCCCCCCACGCCCCATCCGAGGACCCCGAGGCCGTTGATCATCGTGGTGTGCGAGTCGGTGCCGACCAGGGTGTCGGGGAAAGCCAGCCCGCGCTCTTCGTCGACGAACACCACCCTGGCCAGGTACTCGAGGTTGACCTGATGGACGATCCCGGTGTCGGGGGGGACGACCGAGAAATTGTCGAACGCGCCCTGACCCCAGCGCAAGAAGGCGTAGCGCTCCTCGTTGCGCTCGAACTCGAGCTCGGCGTTGCGCTGGAAGGCCTGCCGGGTGCCGAAGACGTCGACCTGGACCGAGTGGTCGATCACCAGCTCGGCG
>JALYXK010000393.1 GCA_030947145.1 Actinomycetota bacterium | reverse complement strand
CCGGACTGCATCGATGAGGTCGTTCTCGTCGACGGGCATTCGGTTGACGACACGGTCGAGGTCGCCCTGGCGCTTCGCCCGTCGGTGCGGATCGTGCTCCAGAGCGGCCTGGGCAAGGGGAACGCTCTGGCCTGCGGCTTCGCCGCCGCCAAGTGCGACATCATCGTGATGCTGGACGCCGACGGCTCGACCGACCCGGGCGAGATCCCCAAGTTCATCGCGCCACTGCTCAACGGAGCCGACTTCGTCAAGGGCTCCCGGTTCATCGAGGGCGGCGGCAGCAGCGACATCACTCGGTTCCGGCGGGCCGGCAATCGGGCCCTGGGCGGCACCGTCAACATCCTCTACGGCACTCGCTACACCGACCTCTGCTACGGCTACAACGCCTTCTGGCGTGACTGCCTGGCCCAGATGCACGTGACCTGCGACGGGTTCGAAGTTGAGACGCTGATCAACGTCCGCATCGCCCGGGCCGGCCTGCGCACCGTGGAGGTGCCCAGCCATGAATCCGAGCGCATCCACGGCACGAGCAACCTGAGCGCGGTCCGGGACGGGGGCCGGGTCCTGATCACGATCATGCGCGAGCGCATGCGCCGGCCGCCGGTGGCCAGCGACGCGTGGCGCCCTCAATACGATGAGCTCGCCGTCACCCGCGGCTCGCATGCGCCGGCGGGCGAGCATCTCGTGCTGTCGCTCGAGGCGGACGGAGCGGTCTCTCAGGAGGCCAAGGTCGCCGGCGGATAGCGCCGCCGGCCGCGGGTCTACGGGCGAGCCGAGCGCCGACGGCGCCTGAGCGTCGTCCGGCCGTATTCGAATGCCGTAACCGACAGGCCGGCGAGGATCGCCACCGCGCGACCCAGGCCGCGTTGGCCTCGGACCGCGGTGCCGAGCTCGCGGCTGACTGCCCGCGGCAGGACCGAGAATGTATACGCGCGCTCCGACTCCAGCCCGGACGCTGCGCCCTCGAGCTCGGCGATGACCGCCTTGGCTTTGCCCTCCATGCGGCAACGACGAACGAAATAGCTCCACGTCGCCCGCTCCGGCGGCACGCGGTGCAGGACCCTCGCGCTCGGGACGTAGAGCCAGTGGCCGTCCGGGTGCAGGCGGCCGGCCCGCAGGCAGAATTCGGTCTCCTCGGCCGTCGAGCCGAGCGCTTCGCCGTCGACGGCCCGACCGAGTTCCATCTCCCAGTCGCCGGTGCGGTGCATCACCGCGGAGCGCACCGACATGCTGGCGCCGATCACGTTGCGGACCGGAGCCGTTTGTGTGGGCAGTCCGGCGTAGCTGCAGCCGACGACCCAGTTGAACTCCGCCGGGAACCAGACGGGTGGGGGCTCGACCCAACTTGGCTCGATCAGGCCTCCGGCCCCGAGCAGCCGGGGATCATCGTACGGTTCCTCGAGCTCCTCGAGCCAGTTATCGTCGGCGATGGCATCATCGTCGAGGAACGCGAGGATCTCGCCTCGGGCGAGCTCAGCACCGGTTTGGCGGGCCCCCGAAAGACCACCGCGGTGCGCGTTGGCCACAACCATCACGTGGCGAAGCTCCGTCTCGGCGCGCGCGAACAACTCCGGGGACCGATCGATCACCACGATCGTCTCGAGCGCAGGACACGTCTGGCGGGCCACCGAATCGACTGCGCTGACGAGGTCATGCCAACGCTCGAGCGTGTAAGCGCAGATGATCACTGATGTCTGGGCCACCGGGTGAGCTTACGAGATGGCCCCGGCCATGCTGACCGATCGGCGACCGAACCGGAGGCTTGAGGTATGCTCGGGCGGCATCCTTTACGAGCACGGAGCGAGTAACTCTATGCGGGCGGCTTTTCCTTTCACCAGCAAGACCTATACCCGGGAGAAGCGCGCCTCTCGGCTCTCGGGCCCGCTCCTGCCCTTGGCGCTGCTGCTGGCGGTGGCAGCACTCACCGCGGGGGCCGCGATCGCGATCGCCGCTCCGGCGAGTCGCCCGAAGGGCGGCGTAAGCCGGAAGCTGATGTTCAGCCTGCGCCCCGATCGTGCCAAGGCGCGAACGCTCGCCGGCCAGACCCTCGCGGCGACGCGGCGCGTGTACCTGTTCATCCCGCCGTCGAGCGGGATCGCCCAAGTCAGTTTCTATCTCGACGACCCGAAGATGATCAATCAGCCGTGGACGGTGGCTCGGCGATCGCCATACGACCTGAACGGAACGCAGCGGGGCGGTTCGGCGAAGCCGTTTGACCTGGGCTCACTCGCCGACACCAAACACACGCTGACGGCGGCGGTGACGATGCGTAACCGGACCGTGCGAGTTGTGTCGGCTAGCTTCTCGGTCCGCACCAGCGGCACTCAGCATTACACCCGCCAGGTATTCGACGACGAGTTCAGCGGCCGATCGGTCAGCACGTCGAAGTGGAATCTCTACCGCGGCTACGGAAACGCGGCTCGAGGGGTGCGGGCACCCGCGGCGGTAAGTGTCGACGGTCGCGGACACCTGGTCATCACCGCTTCGATGGTCTTCGGCCAGATCCTCTCCGGTGGTCTCCAGCAGCGGCCGAGTTATCTATACGGCCACTACGAATTCCGGGTCAGGGCCGAAGCCGATCCCGCCCACAACATGAGCAGCGTGGTGCTGCTCTGGCCGGTCTCGCAGAACCGGGTCGATGGTGAAGCGGATCTGTACGAAACGCTCATCCCCCGGCGCCCGATTCACGTCTTTCTGCACGACCTTGTCCTCAACGCCACCGCGCAGGACTATTTCTCGGAGCCCGCCGATGCCACCAAGTGGCACACCGTGGCCGTCGATTGGCAGCCCAAGGCCATCACCGTCTACCTCGACGGCGTGAGGACCATAACCGACACCAATCCCGCGGTGATTCCGACCACGCCACATCTATTCTCGATGCAGCTCGATCCGTCCGCCCTGCAGCCGCTGCTCGGGCCGGTGCATATGTACGTCGACTACGTGCGCATATTCCAATAGCGCACGCGCCGGCCGGCGCCGCGGTAGAAACCCGCCTCGGGCGCAGGCAGGCTGCGGGTAGGCGACCGTAGACGGATGTTCGACGTCTTGACCCTGGCGTCAAGACGCACGGTAGGCGAACCGACTACATGGGTACCGAGAGCCGGTGGCCAACTGCCGGTCTCGTCTCCAAGGACGAGGTCCCATGCAGATACGGACGCCACGAGCTGCCGCCATCGTGTTGATGACGGCTGCCATCACCATCTTCAGCGCCGGCTTGGCCGCCGCCCAATCGACGCGGGCCTCTCGTCATGCGGTGCATCACCATTCGCTTAGGCGTCACCGCTGTAAGGCTGGGCATCACCGGGCCTCGGCGCGCAAGCATGCCCGTTGTGTACTCACGATCGTGCGCGGGCGTAACGGCCAACACCGTAAGCACAAGCCCGTGGCACGTCACGCGCATCCACCGCAGCCGACCAAGTCACCGACTACGGTGGTGACGCCTCCGAATCCGCCCGCCCCCGTGACGAGCACGGATCCGTTTGCGCAGACCCTCACCACCGGGGCTCCTGGGACCGCCGACCCTTCGGGTCAGGCGATGCCGGTCGGTGATCTGCCGGGCTGGCATCAGACGTTCGCAGACGACTTCACCACCGATGTGCCACTCGGCGGCTTCTCCGGGTGCGCCGCCGCTTCTACGCTGCTGGCCCAGCAATGTCCGGGGTTGCCGCCGGCGGTAGCCAGCAAGTGGTGGGCATACCCGGACGGATGGCCCGACACCCAGCACAACGGCCAGTACTACCCGTCGCAGGTTCTCAGCATCCACGATGGGATCCTCGATTACTTCATTCACACGGCGAACAGCATCCACATGGTCGCGGCGGCGGTGCCCAAGATCCCCGGCGGCGTCGCTGGCGGTGGACAGCAGTACGGCGCCTACGCCGTCCGGTTCAAGTCCGATCTGCTCCATGGCTACAAGACGGCCTGGCTGCTCTGGCCGGACAGCAACATCTGGCCCTCGCAGGGGGAGATCGACTTCCCCGAAGGCGACCTGGACAGCACCTTCAGCGGATTCATGCACTACATGAATGCAACGGCCGGCACCCAGCAGGACGCATTCTCGACCCCGGCCGTCTTCAGCAGCTGGCATACGACCGTGATCGAATGGGCGCCGGGAGGCTGCCGCTTCTTCCTCGACGGCCACCTGGTCGGCACCTCGACCCAGAATGTCCCGAACGACCCGATGCACTGGGTGCTCCAGACCGAAACGGCGATCGACGGGACGGTGCCCAGCGATACGACGGCCGGACACGTTGCGATCGATTGGGTCGCCGCGTACGCGCCGGCCTAGCCTGCCGGCGCCCGCCACGCACCGCCGCGGGCGCGGCGGGTCGCGCGCGCTTGACCCGTCCCGGATCGGTAACCTGGCCCGGCGGCAGTGAGTCTCCCGGGACGGTGGCATGAACAAGCACGCGGGGCATCTAAACATAAGCACGTGGTGTCGACGGTGACGGCGCCCCGGACCTTGGCGGGTACCGGGATCAGTACCACACCGCTCGGTCTCGGCTGCGCGACGATCTACCGTGAGCCGACCGCCAAGCGCCGCCGGCGCCTGCTCGATGCCGCGTTCGACGCCGGGATCCGACACTTCGATGTGGCTCCGATGTATGGGCTGGGGATTGCCGAGCGGGAGCTGGGCCGGTTCGCGCAAGGACGCCGTGACCAGGTGGTCATCGCCACGAAGTTCGGTATCGCGCCGACGCGGGCGGCACGCGCGATCGGCCGGGTTCAGGGTCCGGCCCGACGGCTGCTGGCGGCGTCCCCTGGCCTCAGCTCGCGGGCACGCTCGACGGCGGCCGGTCCGGGGTCAAGCTCAGCCGGGGCAATGCTCTACGCGGCGACCGGCTTCGCTGGGTCATCGGTTCGGATGAGCCTCGAACGCAGCCTGCGAGAGCTGAAAACCGACTACGTCGATCTACTGCTATTCCACGACCCGGCGCCGGGTCAGGTCCGCGGTGATGAGGTCTGCGCAAGCCTGGAGGACGCGCGCGCCACCGGGCGGATCAGGTCGTGGGGGGTCGCGGGCGAGCCGGCGCCGACGGTCGAGGTGGCGCGCGAGCTCGGCGTGGCGTCCCCGGTGCTCCAGGTCCGCGACGACATCCTGGAGGACGCTCGCTTGCCCGAGCTGCCGGCCGCCGGCTTGATCACCTTCGGGGTTCTCGGAAGCGGGGTCCCCGCGATCCTGGCCCACGTAAACGAGACCGCCGCGCGCCGGCGCGCCTGGCAGGCAGCCGTGGGCGCCGATTGTGGAGATCCCGTGGTGGTGGCCGGCCTCTTGCTGCGCTGGGCGCTCGGCGGCAATCCGAACGGCGTCGTGCTGTTCGGCTCCACGCGCAGCGATCACATCGTCTCGGGCGCGGCGGCGGCCGGCGGCCCCGGGGATCTCGACAGCTTTCTCAGCCTGGTCGATGTCGAATTGCGGGCAGCGTCCGAAGCGAGGGCTGACGCCTGATCTTCGACGCGCGGCGACTTCCCGACGGGACACAGATGATGGCCGACGTCGTCGTCGTCGGGGCCGGGCCGGCCGGTATCGTAACTGCCCTGGAGCTGGCTCAGGGCGGCCTGGAGGTACTTCTGATCGAGAGCGGCGGACAGCGGTTCGACGAGGGTGCACAGCGGCTGGCCGACGCGGCCGAGTGGGATCCCGAACTGCACGCCGAGATGTCGATGGCCGTCCGGCGTCAGCTCGGCGGGACCTCAGTGATCTGGGGGGGGCGGTGTGTGCCCTACGACCCCATCGATTTCGAGCGCCGCGACGCCGCGCCGGACGCCGATTGGCCCGTGGGCTACGACGCGCTGCGCCCACTGTTCCAGCGCGCCTGCGACTGGTTTCAGTGCGGGCGGCCGGCGTTCGACCAGGCCGGCATGCCCCACCTGCCCGAGAGCATCGTGCCCGGATTGCCCAACGCTGAGGTTCGCAGCTCGAGCTTTGAGCGCTGGTCGCTGCCGACCAACTTTGCCCGCGAGTACCGGCGGGCGCTGCGGGCCTCGCGCCGCGTCCGGCTGGTCACCGGCTTGACCTGCACCCGGGTGCTCGTCGCCGGCGCTCCCGCCCGGGTGCAGCGGCTGGAGGCGCGGGGCGCCGACGGGCAGGTGGTCGGCCTGCGGGGGCGCCGCTATGT
>JALYXK010000207.1 GCA_030947145.1 Actinomycetota bacterium | reverse complement strand
GCCTCGGTCTCGGAGGGCCTCCCGGCGCGGGCGCACCGGCCGGCGCGCGAGCACCAGCCGGCGCGGGCGCTCCGGGCTCGCTCCCCGGCTTTGGCGGCGGCAATGCCCTCCCCCGGCAATTCGGCGGCCCGGGCGCGACCGGTGGACCCGGCGGCGGTCTTGCCGGCGGGGGCAGGTTCGGCGGCGAGAGCACCAGCCTCAGGGCGGCGATCAAGTACGCCAAGGCACACGGCGGCGGCACGATCGGCGTGTCCAGCCAGAGCAGCGCGGCGGCGGCGATCGTGGCCTCGAGCGCCGACGCCGGCGGTGCGGGTACGGGTGGGCGGCTACCGGGTGACACGCGCAGCGGCAGCCAGGCGGCGATCGCCGTCGTCGAGCAGGCCTGCCACGCGGTCAGCATCCCCGCCGGATCGAGCGCCGGCGCAGCGACCGGGAGTTCGTCTACAACAACCACGATCTACGACTGCCGGGACCGGGCGCCGGCGATCCTCGCCGTCGCCGCCCGCTCGAAGTGACCGGCCCCTCACTCAAGCCAACCCCCGCCACGACCGACATCTGCCTCATGCGCGCCCGTCTTCCCCTGCTCGGTTCCCTGCTGGCCACGGCGTGGCTGGCCATCGCGGGTGCGGGCCCGGCGCTGGCCGACTCCACCACCAGTTCGAACTGGGCGGGTTACGCCGCCCATCGTCCCGGGGTGAAGTTCACCCGCGTATTCGGAACCTGGACGCAGCCGGGCGCCAGCTGCACCGCCGGCCGTCGTACCTACTCGGCGATGTGGGTCGGGCTCGGCGGCTACCGCGCCAGCTCCAACGCGCTCGAGCAGGTCGGCACCGAGGTCGACTGCACCGCATCGGGCCGGGTCGAATCGACTGCCTGGTTCGAGCTGATCCCGGCGGTCTCGAAGCCGATCTCGATGACGGTGAGCCCCGGCGACACGGTCACCGCCGGGGTCACGGTCCACGGCCACACCATCACCGTCGCGCTCGTCGACGTGACATCCCGCCGCAGCTTCAAGCGCACGCTCCATGCGCACGACATCGATGTTTCCTCGGCCGAGTGGATCCTGGAGGCACCGTCCGACTGCACCAGCGCGACCGCGTGCCGAACCCTCCCGCTGACCAACTTCGGCTCGGCCACCTTCGGGCTGGCCAAAGCCGAGACGACGCGGGGTCACCTCGGCACGATCGCCGACCGCGCATGGCAAACGACCCGGATCCGCCTCACGCCGGGCGCTCGCCAGCTCGTCTCGCTGGACGCGAGCGGATCGGCCGGCGCCGCGACGCCCTCGGCGCTGACGCTCAAGGGCACCTCGTTCAGTGTGCGCTTCTCGACCCTCTCCGGGCAGGGCAACCGGTTCCTCTCGACGCGTCGGGCCATCCCGCGCGCCGGCCACCTGGTCCACCCGACGCTGTCCTAGGCTGGGGCCTCACCGAGGCCGACGGCGGCAGCTACCAGTTCGGCGTTGTCCCTGGCCACGCTCAGATCGGGCAGGACCAGCACGTCCTCCAAGCCCACGCGCACGTCGTGTCCGGCCGCCACGCCCGCCGCGATCACCTCCCAGGTGCGTTCGCCGTAGCCGTGCCAGAGCTGGGGCACGCCGTCGGGCAGCAGCCGCGCGATCGCCGGCGCCTCGTCGGCGCCGTCATCGACCTCCACGAGCACCCGGACGACCTGGTGAGCGAACGGGCTCAGCGCCAGTTCCTCGGCCTCCCGTGAAGACGCCACACCGGCCTCCACGCCGATGCCGGCGTGCCGCGCGGCGCGGGCGATCCCGGCCCAGCCGAGCTCGCCGAGGTTCACCGATACGAAGTCGGGCGGCCGGCCCCATGCCCGCACCGCGGCCGCCCGCGCGAATGGGTCGCGATCGATCGCCTCGGAGGTGGAGAGGCCGATCGGGAGGCCAGGGACCGCGGCGCGGATCGCCGCGACCGCGGCGTCACAGGCCCGCGCGTCCAACGTTTGCCGACCGCGAGCATCGCGCGGATGGACGTGCACCGCGAACGCGCCGGCCCGCCGAACCGCGACCGCGTCCGCCGCCAACTCGGCCGGGGTCAAAGGGACCGCGGCGTGCTCCACCCGGGTGCGACCGCCGTTGAGGCACGCCTTGACCGCCATCACGCCGACCCGTCCACGGTGCGGCCGATCTTCCCAGGCCCGTCCGCCGCGCGGCCGATCAGTCGATGGTCAGCCGCTGGGTGCCGATCGAGATGACGTCGCCCGCCCGCAGCTCGGAGCGTCCTACCCGTTCGCCGTTGACGGTGGTGCCGTTGGTGGAGTCGAGGTCCTGGAGGATCCAGCGGCCGTCTCGGAACAGGAGCCGAGCATGGCGGCGAGAGATGGCGATGTCGGAGAGGACCACGTCGCAATCGAGATGGCGGCCGATCAGCATCTCGCTCTGGGCGCCGGTCCAGTCCAGCGCAAGGAGGGTCGGCGGCGGGGGGGGACCGGGGTCGGACGCTCCGGTGATCCGATCGATGCTCCTGGTCATGGCTCCGGCCGCCCGGGAGAGCCAGGCGCTGCGGGGGCTCCGGAGATTGAGATCCCCGACGAGGCGCGCCGGATCGATGACATTGGCGGCCAGCAGCTGATCGACGCGGTGTAGGAACGTGTCCTCGCTCAGCAATCCATTCGCGTATGCGGCGTTGAGCGTGCGAGCGATCTCCCTGCGCGATTTCCCGGCGGCGAGCACGAACGTAGTCTCCCGCGGGAACGGGGCGATGTCCAGGCTGTGGTTCGGGGTAGGCTCGGGGTGTGAGTGGATA
>JALYXK010000201.1 GCA_030947145.1 Actinomycetota bacterium | reverse complement strand
CAACCCGATCGTGCAGATGCCCCTGGAGGAGTGGCGCCACGTGATGAGCGTCGACCTCGACGGGGTGTTCCTCTGCACCAAGCACGCCGGGCTGGCGATGGCCTCGGGCGGCGGCGGATCGATCATCAACATCGCCTCGATCAAGGCCTTCGGCGGCGCGCCGGCCACCGGCCACTACGGGGCGGCCAAGGCCGGGGTGGTGTCGCTGACCAAGACCGCCGCGCTGGAATTGCGTCCCAGCGGCGTGCGCGTCAACGCGATCTGCCCGGGCTGGATCGACACCGACATGGTCAACGATCGCAAGGCGGAGCTCGAGCAGGTGCTGGGGATCTCCTTCGACGAGTACATCGGCCACATTCAGGGCCGGCTCGGAGAGCCCGAAGAGATCGTCGGACTGGCGGTGTTCCTGGCCTCGGAGCGCTCGAAGTTCTCGTCCGGCACCGCCTATGTCGTCGACGGTGGCGCCACCGCGTCACTGGTGTGAAGGAGGATTTCCCATGCAGGTAGCGTCCGACCTGAAGACCCTGCCGGACCTGCTCCGGGTCCGCGCCAAGGCCGAGCCCGACCGCCCGTTCGTCCGCTTCAAGGACCGGGCGTTCACCTACGGGGAGTTCGACGCCCGCACCGACGAGCTGGCCGGCGGGATGGCCGAGCTCGGCATCGCCCCCGGCGACGTGGTTTCGGTATTCCTGCCCAACTGCCTGGAGTTCCTCGAGGCCTGGTGGGCGATCCTCAAGGCCGGCGGCGTGCTCGGGCCGGTCAACCCGGCCTACACGGGCACGGAGGCCGGTTACGTGATCGAACACTCAGAGGCCGTGGCGGTGGTGACCAGCGCCTCCGGCGCGCAGACGCTGGCGCCCAAGCGCGAGCAGCTGGACACGGTGCGCCACGTGATCTCGATCGCGAGGGCGGGGACGTCGCGCTGCGCGAGCTGGCCGGCCGCGGGAACGGCACCCCCTCTCCCGAGCGCGGGCTCGATGACCTGGCGGCGATCCTCTACACCTCCGGAACCACCGGGAAGCCCAAGGGCGCGATGCTCACCCACCGCAACGAGCTGGTCAACACCACCCAGGGCGCCGAGCTGGTGCCGCTGGCCCCGGGCGAGCGCGTGGGAATGCTGCTGCCGCTGTTTCACGCCAACGCTCAGGTGGTCACCACCCTGATCCCGATGATGATCGGCTGCGAGGTGGTGATGTGGGAGAAGTTCTCCGCTTCGAAGTTCTGGCAGACGGTCCAGGAGCTGGAGCCGGTGAGCATCTCGGCCGTGCCGACGATCCTGGCCGCGGTATTGAACGCGCCCGAAGCCCCCGAGGGCGGGAACTCGCTGCGCTACGTGATCTGCGGCGCGGCGCCCCTGTCGGTCGAGTTGCTGCAGGCGTTCCAGGATCGCTTCGGGATCCGCATCCTGGAGGGCTACGGGCTGGCCGAGACCGGGTGCATCGCCTCGATCAACCCGTTCTATGGCGAGCGCAAGGCCGGCTCGATCGGGCTGTCGCTGCGCGGACAGCAGATGCGCATCGTCGCCGAGGACGGTGAACCCGCCGAGCCCGGCGACTACGGGGAGATCGTGATCAAGGGTCCGAACGTGATGGCGAGCTACCTGAAGAACGAAGCGGCCACCGAGGAATCGATCCGCGAGGGCTGGCTGCACACCGGCGACGTCGGCTACGTGGATGAGGACGGCTACTTCTTCATCGTCGATCGCTCCAAGGACATGATCATCCGCGGCGGGGAGAACATCTATCCCCGGGAGATCGAGGAGGTCCTCTACGCCCACGCCGGGATCCTCGAATGCGCGGTGATCGGGGTCCCCCACGATGTCCGCGGCGAGGAGGTGCTGGCGGTCGTGACCGCCAAGCCGGATGCCAACCTCGACCTCGACGAGCTCGCCGAATACGCCGCCGAGCACTTGGCCAAATACAAGCTCCCGCACCGCTTCGAGCTCAAGGACGAGCTGCCCAAGACGCCGACCGGGAAAATCAGCAAGGGACCGCTGCGCGACGAGTTCGGGAGCTGGGCCACCAGCCGGGCCGAAGCTACTCGCTGAACGGGCGGGCCAGCGGTTCGTCGGGCCGTCCGGGCCGGCGAACCGGATGGCACGGCGGTTACCGTGCGGGGGGATGAGCTTTCCCGGCCGCCAGCGAAGCTCCACTGGCCGGATGCGCGACCCGTGGGCTGCCTTCCGGGGGTGGCGAGCCCGGTTCCTGCTCCTGTCCGCGATCTGGGGCTCGAGCTTCCTGTTCATCAAGGTGCTCGACGACGAACGCTGGCCGGCGCCGTGGGTGGCGCTCGGGCGGATCGCCCTCGGCGCGCTGGCGCTGGTGATCCTGGTGCGGCGGCGACGGGAGTCGTTGCGCTTCGAGTCGCGGCTGTGGGTCCATCTGGCCGTGGCCGGGACGTGCTTCATCGCCGCGCCGTTCACGCTGATCGCCTACGGCGAGACGAAGATCTCCTCGATCCTGGCCGGACTCTGGAATGGGACCACGCCGCTGTGGGTGCTGTTCGCGGTGATGATCGTCTTCTCCGAGGAGCGCCCCGATCGGCGACGCGTGCTCGGCCTCGTGGTCGGGTTCGCCGGCGTATTGCTGGTGCTGGGGCCATGGCGGGCGCTGGGACAGGCGCAGCTGCTCGGGCAGCTGGCCTGCGCCGCGGCGGCGTTCTGCTACGGCGTGGGCTTTCCTTACACCCGCCGCTACCTGGCCAGCCGCCCCGAGAGCGGCGTGGCGCTGGCGGCGGGCCAGCTGATCTGCGCCACGCTGATCCTCGCGCTGTTCGCCCCGTTCGTCCGGGCGCCGGCGGCGCACCTGGGTCTCGACGGTTTGGGCAGTCTGCTGGCGCTCGGGGTGCTGGGCAGCGGTGTGGCGTACGTACTGAACTACGCGGTGGTCCGAGCCGCCGGGGCGACCACCGCGTCGACCGTCACCTACGTGATCCCGGTCGTTTCGACCGTGCTCGGCGTGGTTGTGCTGGCCGAGCCGCTGCGCTGGAATCAGCCGGTCGGAGCGGTCGTGCTGTTCGCCGGAATCGCCATCTCCCAAGGCCGGCTGCGGCGGCTCGCCACCCGGCGGCCTGACGGCCGGCTATAGCTCAGTCGTACGCCTCAGGGCTCTGCTTGAATTTCGGCCAGGCGTCGGGGTCGTGTCCGGTCACCACGGTGGCGTGACTGCGGGCGGCGATCCGGTGCAGCTTCTTGACCGAGCGGACGGCGTCGACCGCCGAGGCCAGGAAGCCGGGCAGGGCCTTCTCATCCCAGTGATCCATCGTGTAGGCGGCGTCGACGGTCAGCAGCATCGTCCCCGAGTTCGGCAGCGTGACCTCGAAGGACTGGTGACCGGGCGCGTGCCCGGGTGTGCGCCAGCACCGGATCGTGCCGTCGCCGAAGACGTCGTAGCCGTCCTCGGTCTCCCCCAGCAGGGCCCAGGGGACCCCCGGCTTGTTGTAGTCCTTCTGGATATAGCCGCCGGCGGCGAACCAGTCCGGAGCGAAGGCGTACTCGTACTCGGTCCGGGTGGCGATGACCTGCGCGTTGGGGAACTCGTGCACGGCGGCCAGCGCGCCGGTGTGGTCGAGGTGCAGATGGGACTGCAGCACGTAGCGCACATCGGCCGGGTCCAGGCCGGCGGCCTTCATCGCCGGCACGCAGGCCTGCTCCGGGGTCATCGTCGGCCAGTACACCTCCGAGATGCCGCCCCAGTGGGCCCGCGCGTCGGTCGCGCACTCGGCGGCGTTGCCGCCGTCGATCACCGCGAGCCCTCGCGGATGCTCGACGACGAACCACGGCACCGGGATCTCGTACTCCTCGCCCAGGCCCTGATTCATCTTGATGTTCTCGACGTGGCACTTGAGCGTGCCGCATTCGAACATGTGCAGCCTCACGCCCGCCGGAACGCTCGAACCGGAATCGTTGGTGCTCCTCTGAGTGGTCGTGGCCATCGTCTCTGCTCTCCTCTCGATCCTGGCACTACCAGTTGGTCATCGACGCCGTGATGATGTGTCGCAGGTCCTCCTCGCCTACCTCCTTGGGCGCTACCGCCAGCAGGCGCTGCTGCTTGAGGGCGCCGTCGACCAGCACGGGAATGTCGTCCTCGGTGTAGCCCAGCTCGGCCACGCCGCGTGGCGCGTCGATGTCCCGCATGAGCTGGCGCAGAACGTCGGGCAGGGTGTCGGGCCCGGGATCGTTGATCGGCTCGCCGGCCAAAAGCTCGGCGACTTGGTGATGGCGCTCGGGCATCGCGTCATAGGTGAAGCGGAACGCGGCCGGGGCAGTGACGATCACCGAGTGGCCGTGCGGGACGAACGGATGGTCATCGGGATAGCCGGGGGGTTGGTATTCGTGCTTCACCGAGGCGATCGGATAGGCGCAGGAGTGTGGTATGTGCACCCCGGCAGAACCAAAACCCACGCCGGCCATCGTCGCAGCGAGCATCATGTACCCCCGCGCCTCGACGTCGTCGGAGTCGGCCACCGCGCGGCGCAGGTACCGGCCCCCGAACTCGAGCGCCTTCGCCGACCACACGTCGGCGACGGGATTGGAGCCTTGATAGGGCGGTCGGTCCTCGGGCGAATCCGGCCGCGGGCGGGTGTCGAACGGCTTGGACAGAAACGACTCGGCGGCGTGGCAGACCACGTCGAGCCCCGTCGAAGAGGTCACCTCGGCCCCCAGCGTGCGCACCAGGTCCGGATCGACGATCGCCTGCGTCGCGCGCAGGTAGCGATGGGAGATACCGGTCTTGACCTTCTGATCGGGGATGTCCAGCACGGCCACCGTCGTGGCCTCGGACCCGGTCCCGGAGGTCGTGGGGATGGCCAGATGCGGCTTGAGCGGCGAGGGCGGCTTCTTGCCCTCGCCGATCGGCGGATTAACGTAGTCCATCACCGGAGCGGGATGGGTGCAGACGAGGTTGGCCACCTTGGCCGTGTCCATGCTCGAGCCGCCGCCCACCGAGACGAAGCCGTCGACCTCGTGCTCGAGTGCGAAATCGGCGGCATCCTGGAACGAGTCGATCGTCGGCTCGACGCGAGCGCGATCGTAGACGACGACCTCGATCCCCTCCGCCTCGATCAGCCCCTTGATCCGCTCGGGATGGCCGAGTGCGGCCACGCCGGGATCGGTGACCAGCATCGCCCGCTTGACGCCGAGCCGCTTCAGCTCCCACCCCGCTTCCGCGGAAGCTCCCGAGCCGAATTTGACCGGGGTGGCCTCCATCGTGAAGATCTTCTCGTGGTCGGAAGCCATAGCTCTCCTCTGTTCGCTCCAGTCTCTGCCTGGGTAATTGCTTACCCGCCATGAACCTTCAGCAAGCGCTCGAGCAAGTCGTCGGCTCGAGGCACGTACTCAGCGATCCGGATCTGAGGTCGCCCTACGAATCCGACTACACCGGCCGCTACCGCGGTCGGGCCAGATACGTCGTACGCCCGGGGGACGGCAGCGAGGTGGCCGGCGTGATGGCGGCCTGTGCCGCGCACGGAGCCGCCGTGGTCCCCCAAGGGGGAAACACGGGTCTGGTCGGCGGAAGCGTCCCGCGATCCGGCGAGGTGGTGATCTCGTTGCGGCGCCTGGGCCAGATCGGCGAAGTGGACGCCGCCGTCGGGCAGGTTACGGTCGGCGCCGGGGCGACGCTGGCGGCGCTTCAGGCCGCCGCGCGCGGCGCCGGCGAGGATGCCGGCCTTGACTTCGGCGCGCGCGACTCGTGCACGGTCGGCGGCGTGGTGGCCTGCGATGCCGGCGGCGCTCGGGCGCTGCGGCACGGCACGGCGCGGGCCCACGTGGCCGGGCTCGAGGCGGTGCTGGCCGACGGCTCGGTGATCTCGCGACTGGCCGGTCTCAGCAAGGACAACGCCGGCTACAACCTGCCCGCGCTGCTCGTCGGCTCGGAGGGAACGCTGGGGATCATCACGCGCGTGCGCTGGAGGCTCACCCGGCTGCTGAGCGCCCGGGTCGCCGCGCTGGTGCCCCTGGGCTCGGCGAGCGAGGCAGCGCAGCTATTGGCGGCGCTGCGGGCGTCCGCGCCATCGCTCGAGAGCTGCGACTTCTTTCTCGACGAGGGCTTCCAGCTGGTGCTCGAGCACCAGCGCCGGCAATCGCCGGTGCGCACGCGCGCACCGTTCTACGTGCTGGCCGAATGCGCGGCCCGGGCCGACCCAACCGAAGAGCTGGCCGACGCGCTGGGCCAGGCGGGCATCGAGGACGCGCTAATCGCCGACGACACCGCGAGCCGAGAGAGCTTGTGGGCGCTGCGCGAAGGACACACCGACGCCATCAACGCCGCCGGCGTCCCCCACAAGCTCGACGTCGGCGTGCCGCTCCACCAGCTGGATCGCTTCCTGGCGGAGGTTCCGGACGTCGCCGCGGAAGCCGGCGGGCAGCGGGTGATCCTGTTCGGCCATCTCGGCGACGGCAACGTCCACGTCAACGTGCTCGGCCCCGAGCCGGACGACCCCCGAGTCGACGACGCCGTACTCGAGTTGGTGCTCAGCTGCGGCGGGACGATCAGTGCCGAGCACGGCGTCGGCGTAGCCAAGGCCGGGTGGCTCGAGCGGGCACGCGGCGCCGACGAGGTCGCGGCCATGCGCCGGATCAAGCGTGCGCTGGATCCTGACTCTCTGTTGAACCCAGGTGCCGTGCTGAGGACCCCCGCCGGCTGATCGGGAGCCTTGCGGCGCGCCGGGCCAGCGAGACCAGGGCGCAGCCGGCCAGCAGGATGAAGAATGGATCGAGCACGGCGCGGAAGCGCGGCGTGCCCGTGGTGATCGGGGCCTCGCTCAGCCACAGGAGAAACGGGATCACCCACAGGACGCGGGGGATTTTGCGGGCGGCTTTGGTGAACAGACCGGCGATCGCCAACAGCCCGACCAGCCAGAAGCTGTAGACCCCCAGATCGGCGGCGTTCTTGCTGGCGTAGACATCCGTATGGGCGCTCTGGCGGGACGTGAAGCGATTCTGCAGGTCGAACAGCCTGACCGTATTCCAGAACATCGTCGCGGGCACCGCGGTGGGGTGCTTGCCGATGTATCCGAACACGGCCGAGACGAGCTGGTCGCTGCGCTGGGCCTCGGTCAGCTCCTTGTTGCGCCGGATGGCGCGGTAATCGTTGAAGCGATGGCCGGCCTCCCACTGGTAGTGGTGCTTGGCCGCCACGTGGTTATAGGTTCCGGTCAGGGTCGCCCCCAGCTCGGTGGTCACCGGCACGAACTGGTGTTGGGCGATCGCGTTGCGGATCGTCCAGGGCATGATCGTGACCGCCGTCACGGCCAGCAGTAACAGCGGTCTGGCCAGACTCCGTCGCGCCCATATCGGTCTTCCCGTCCACACGAGAAACGCCAGCCCGATCCCGACGACGATGCCGTTACCCCGCGTCAGCGCGGCCAGTCCGGAGAACAGCCCCGCCAGCAGGATCCATCGCGTGGGCCGCTCAGCCGTCCGAGCGCGTACCGCGAAGTTGACCGCCCCTAGCACCAGCGGAACCAGCAGGCTCTCGGTCATCAACGAGACACCCACCATGATCAGCGGCAGATACACCGCGCCCACCGCGAGGGCCACCAGCGCGACCGTTCGCCCGGCGAGTTGCTCAGCCAGCCACGCCAGCAGGAGCACGGTGACCACCGCGACCAGCGCCTCGACCAGGCGCACTCCGGTCCACCCCCCGAACCGAGTGGTGACTAGGTTGTAGGAGGCTTGCGGCACGCCGATCACCTTGTAGATGAACGCCAGGTAGAACGGGTAGGCCGGCGGCCGGTAGGCGCTCGAGCCCATCACCCACCCATGGCCGTTGGCCAGGCCCTTGCCCAGCCAGTCGTAGACCTGAGGGTCGTTGTGCGGAATGAACTTCCAGGTGTCGAGCACGTAACCGACACGTGCAACCAGGGCCACGAAGATCAGTGTCCCGATCGTCGCGTGCCCGCGGACCGTGGCAGCGAAACTGCGTCTGCCCGCCGCGAACCTGCGTCTCCCGGCCGCGAACGATGTGCCCGAGCCCACGGTGCAAAACTACCAGGGCGGATCCCGTGACTCCGCCCGAGGGCTCTGTGAGCGACCGCACGCTATATGCTCCACGGCGTGAGGGCTCTGGTCGTATGCGCCTGCGGCACGCTCGCGGCGACTGTGTTGATCGCGGCGGGAGCCGCCGCCAAGCCGTCCCCTCACGCTCCGTGTCCGCTCAAGCCGGGGGTTTTGCCCACGGGCGGTGACGTGCAATGGGCGTTCAGCGAGACTGGCGCTCCGAGTGACTCGCATAAGGGCATCAAGACCTCCTACACCCATGGCCGCGGGAATTGGACCAGCGGGAAAACGACTGGCCAGGCCTGTAGCCAGGACACCCTGAGCAAGGGACCCGCGCGCAACCTGGTGTTCTCCGCCGCCGGTAAGGCGAAGTTGACGGGAAGGGTCACTCAGTCCGGACTCCTCGGTGTCCGTCTGGTGGTGCCGCTGCGGGTCTCCGCCAGCGATGACGGCGCCTGCGCCGTCGGCACCCGCGGCACGGCAACGCTGTTCGCCAGCTACTTCTCCGTCCACCACGACACTCTCGCCCTGCATTTCGGCAAGGGTTGCGCCGGGCACAACCACCGCTATGGCGGCTCGAGCCTGCATGTCCTGATCACTCGCCACGGGGCGCAGGTCAACACCCCCTAGCGTTATTCGACCAGTTGCGCCGCAAGTTCCGCTGATCGAGCGCGCGGCGCCGGAAACTCGCTCAACCCGGAGGGCTGATCTGCCGAAAGGTGCGTTAGTGCGCATGAATGCGAGGATGCGGGGCGCCTCAGCTCCTTCCGCCCCGTCGGTCGTCCTGCCGGCCGCTGTCGCGCTGGTCGCGATGGTGCTCAGCCGGGTGGTTACCGCCTGGTCCTCGGGGTGCTGGGACGTGGCCTGGACGGCGGCCGCCCTAGCCGCCCTGGCCGGCATGCTCATGGCCCGGGGTACCGCGGCTCCCGTCAACCGCGTGCGCTGGAACCTGTGGGCGGCTGCGGCGGCCTGCTGGTTCGGCGGGCAGCTGGCTTGGGACGTGTTCGGTCTGACCGGGTTCCCCTCTTCGCCGAACCTGGCCGACCTGGGCTGGTGGGGATTCGCCGTGATCGTGATGGTCAGTCTGTTCGGCAGCCGCTCGCGCTCACGATCCTTGCGGATCGTCGCCCTGGTCGAAACCCTGCCCGTGATCGCGGCGGCTATCGCGCTGAGTTTGGCCGAGCTCTGGCACGACGCGATGGTGTCGTCACTGACCCTCGCGCCGAAGCTCTCAGCGCTCGTCTATCCGGCCCTGTACATCACCGCGGCGGTGCTGCTGCTCCAGGCCATGATTGGCGGATCGTTGCGGGGCTCGCGCTCAGCAGCGCTGCCGCTCGTGCTCGGCGGGATGGCCGCGCAAGCGCTGGCTTTCTGGCTGTGGAGTACGCAGCTGCTCGCGGGCACCTATGTCCCCGGAGGCTCGATCCTCGATCCGCTGTGGGCGGTCGGTCTGGTGGCGATCGGCGCCGGCGGGCTGCTCGCCGCCCGTCGCCCCGAGGAGACGATCGAGATCAACGAACCGGCCCGGCACGGCGGTGTCCTGCCGGCCGCCATGTTCGTCTTGCTGATCGCCGCCCTGGTCAACGCTCAACTCACCCACGCGCCGTCCGGCGTGGCCATCACGCTGGGCGCCGGCCTCCTGTTCTCCGGGGCGACGCTGATCGTGCGGGGAACGCTGCTGGAGCGCCGCCTGCGGGAGCTGCTCAGTCGGGAGCGCGCGTCGCTGGCCACCCTCGGCTACCGCGAAGCCGAGCTGGCCCGGCTGAACACCCGGCTGGTGGAGGATTCCCGTCACGACCCGCTAACCGGCATGCGCAACCGCCGCGCCCTGGCCGACGATCTGCCACAGCTGGAGACCGGCCAGAAGGAGCAGGGACGCTCGTTCGCACTGGCCCTGTGCGACATCGACCACTTCAAGGCCTACAACGATCGCCTCGGCCATCTCGCCGGTGACCAGGCGCTGCGAACGATTGCCGCCACGGTCAGAGGCGCCCTGCGCGGTGGCGACATCGCCTATCGCTTCGGAGGCGAGGAGCTGCTGTTGATCCTGCGCGACGTGGACGCGGACGAGGCGATCGCCGCCGCCGAGCGCGTGCGGGCCGCCGTGACCCACGCGGCGGTGCCGCATCCCGACGGCATCGGGGGGGTGCTGACCGTCTCGATCGGCGTCGCCTGTGGCGAGGAGAGCTCGAGCACGCTGATGGCCCGCGCCGACGCGGCGCTTTACGACGCCAAGCACGCCGGGCGAGATTGCGTTCTGGCCGCGGAGGACAGCGACCCCTCGGTCGCGGCCGGCCGCCGCCACGGCGTCATGGACGAGCCGGTACCGCGCCACCTTCGCAGCAGGCTCGCGGTGTCCCGAGCGGCCGCATCGGGTCATGGTCCGATCCCCGTGCTGCAGGCGCTGGCAGAGACCATCCGCTCCGAGCTCTCCTTTCACGTGGTGGCGGTCAACCTGTTGGACGACGCCCGGCGTGAGCTCAAGTGCGTGATCGTGCTCGGCGACCACGACGCCCGCGGCACGCTGCTGGGCACGGTCAATCCGTGGGGGGAATGGGAGCGTCTGATGGGCTCAGAGCATCGGCGCTGCGGGGCCGTCTGGCTTCCCGCCGGCTCGCACGCCTGGGAGGACGAGAGCCAGACGTGGACGCCGGCCACGCCGGCGGCGCCGGGCGCGGACTCATGGCAGCAGGACGACATGCTCCTGCTGCCGCTCCGGGGCCAGCACGGAGAAATCCTCGGCGTCGTATCGGTCGATCAGCCGGTCTCCGGTCGCCGCCCCGATGACGGCCAGATCGCCTTTCTGATGGCGGTCACCGACTACACCGGGCTGGCGCTGGAACAGAGCCAGCGGGACACCGCTCACTCCGCGGCGGTCCTGGCTCAATCGGCCGAGCTCCGACTGGCGGCCCTGATGCTGCTGGCCGAGACGCTCGACCTTCGCGATCCCGGTACCGCCCGTCACTCCCGCACCGTGGGTGCCTACGCCCGGCACACGGCGGTCGCGCTCGGCCTGCCGGCCGATCGTGTGGAACGGATCCACGCTGCCGGTGTCCTCCATGACCTCGGGAAGCTGGGGATCGCCGACGCCATCCTTTACAAGCCGGCCCCACTCGACGCAGCGGAATGGCACGAGATCCGGCGCCATCCCGAGATCGGCGCTCGAATCCTCGATCACGCCGGTCTGCGGGAGATCGCCACGTGGGTCAGGACGCACCACGAGCGGATCGACGGCCACGGATATCCCCGGCAGCTCGAGGGACACGAGGTGGCACTCGAGGCACGCGTCCTCGCCGTGGCGGACGCCTATGAGGCGATGATCACCGACCGTCCGTACCGAGCCGGAATGTCGCCGGCCGCGGCTCGCCGAGAGCTGAAACGATGCGCCGGCAGCCAGTTCGATCCTGGCGTGGTCGACGCGTTCATCAGCACGTTGAGACCCGACACCAGGCCCGCGCAGACACAGGCTCGGCCAGCGGTTCACGCCGCGCGGGGCACGCCAGCCACTACTGGCTAGGCGCCATCGGGGCTGGCGGCGAACGTCGCGGCGACACGCGATCGAGGGGACGGGTTTGCGGTGGGTCCCGCGGGCCTCGTATCTTTGCGGTGGCTTGAGTCCGCCGCCGCCATCGTTGCCCGGGCACGGAATTGAAGGTGTACGGATTCCGCTGCCGTCGCGATTGGCGGTGGAGCAGGCGATCCTGTGGCTGCGGGAGGATG
>JALYXK010000195.1 GCA_030947145.1 Actinomycetota bacterium | reverse complement strand
CTTCCGCGTCGATGCCTTTCTTTGGACATAAGACCAAGCACGAGCGCGAGTGGGAAGAGGTCCGCGCCTCGGCTCAAGACGACCTCGTCGCCCTGGGGGACGACATCCGGGCGCTGGACGTCGATATCCAGATGCCCGGCGTCGCGGACGATGCCAAACAGCGCTACGACCAGGCGCTCCAGGCCTATCAGCGGGCCAGTGGGATCTTCGACGGCGCCAAGCGGCCCGAAGACCTGGCGCCGGTGAGCGAGACGCTGGAGGAGGGGCGCTTCGCGATGGCGTGCGCGAAGGCACTCGTGGCGGGGCGGCCCGCGCCGGAGCGACGGCCACCGTGCTTCTTCGATCCCCGGCACGGTCCCTCCACGGAGGACGTCCAGTGGGCTCCGCCCAGCGGGGCTGCTCGCCCGGTCCCGGCCTGCGCCGCGGATGCCGTGCGGATCAAGGACGGCTTTGAGCCGCATAGTCGGCAGGTGTCGGTGAACGGACGGCCCACCGACTACTGGAACGCGCCGCGCCACTACGGCCCGTGGGCGGGCGGCTACTTCAACGGCTTCGGCGGTGGCGGGCTGATGTCGACGCTGCTTATGGGGTCGGCGCTCGGCGCCGGTCTGGGACTCGGAGAGGGGCTGGTCGGCGGCCTTTTCGGCGGTGACGGCGACGGGGACGGCGGCATGTTCGGCGGCGACGGGGACGGTGACGGCGGGTTCGGGGACGGGGACGGGGACGGCGGGTTCGGGGACGGCGGGGACTTCGGCGGCGGGGACTGGTAGCCGTCCCCGCCTGATTGGCCCGCTGCTGCCGACCGGCCGGCCGCGGCCGCGTTCGCGGACCAGTACCGCTGCAGCGACCGGGCCTGCGCGTGGGCGAAACGGTAGAGCCCTTCGAGGAGGCGCACCTCGGTGGTCGATAGCCCGGGATGCCAGAGGTCGACGATCAGCACGATCCGCTCGGTGTCGGCGTGGTTCCACGCTTCGTGCTCGAAGGAGTCGTCGAACACCAGACATCGCCCCTCCCGCCAGCGCCGGCTCTCGTTGCCCACCCGGATGGCGCAGTCCCCGTCCGGGACAACGATGCCGAGGTGGCACCGCACCCGGAAGTTGATCGGCCCGCGGTGGGCGCCGATGTGGGTGCCGGGTCGCATACGGGAGACGTAGATCAACCCGGGGGTCGTCCGGATCGCCGCGGCGCTCTCGATCAGCCGCGTGGTCACCGGACACGCCGTGCAGACCTCGTCGTGACGGCGGCCTCGTTCATAGAGGAACGCGACATCCCAGTCGCCGCTCCGCTCGATGCGCTCGCTCTCGCGGTGAAACCGACGCGGGTCGAGCGCGAGCAGCTCATCACGGATCGCCTCGGCGTGCGCCTCCAGCTCACGGGCCAGCGAGACCGTGGCCGGGTCGAACCACGGACGGCTCGGGAGCTCGGGGTAGACGCCGGCGGACCGCTGCCCGCCCGCTTCGGCGAGCGTCTCGATGTAGCCGTGAAACCGCTCGCGTGCCGGGGCCGGCCGCCCGGGCGCCGCCGCGAGGCCGGGAGCTTTCCCCGGCGCGACGAGCAGGGCCCGAGGCTCGCTGAGCAGCCCGGTCGCCGGCGCTTCCGCGGACCCGATCTGGCGCGCGAGATAGCCCCACTGCTCGTAGGTCAAACGCTTGTCCCACGCCGTGCCGAGGCTCGCGAGCCGCCGCTGCGCGCGCTGCGTCCACGCGCTCGCCGCGGCGAGATCGCCCTGAGCGTGGGCCAGCCGCGCCAACCACAGGCACGGTTCCGGCACGACCGAGCAGGTGGCCGCCGCCACCGCCAGGCGATGCATGCGAGCCTCCGGATCGTCGGTTTCGGCGACGCCGGCGCGGTAGCGCTGACGCAGGTCCGCTTCATCGACCGGGCTGAACGCCGCCAGCTCGGCGAGGAATAGCGGCAGCGTGATCGTCTCGCTGTCGATCAGCAGCTCGGCCAGCTCGCGTAGCCGCGCCAGCCACACGCCCGGCGAACCGTCCGGGGCGCGGGCCTGCTCGGCCAGGTTCGCCATGTGCAGCAGGACCAGCGCGTCGAGCTCGTCCCGTGTGGCCGCGCCACCCCGGGCCCAGGCGGAGGTTCCGGCGAGCAGCGGCGTCCGCGGCGTCACGCAGAACAGGTGCGCGAGCCGTTCGGGCCGCTCGCCGGCCAGCCCGATCACCTCCGCGCGTCGGCTCTCCGGGAGTAGGCCGCGGCGGAACACGTCGGTGCCGTAGACGCTGTGCAGGAGCGCGGCCTGCTGAAGCCACGCCGGCTGCCCCCAACGCCGGACGATCTCACGCGTCTCCACGAGATGCTCCAGCAGCGTTCGAGGGCCGGCGTGGCCGGCCTCCGCGGCACCCGCGTCGCGCAGGAACGCGACGAGGCGGGCGGTCGTCCCGTTGTCCGGATCGGCGTCGTTCATCGCCAGCATTGTCGCGCTGGGCGCGGGGATCGGCGAGCGAGCCTCAGCCACGAGGGGCGATCACGCTGCTATACGCTCGAGCGGATGCGGCGTATACCCACCGGTCTCGCCGGCCGGGCTCGGAAGCTGCGGCGGATCTTCGTTTCCTGCTTCAGCTTCGCGTCCTGCCACTCAGGGTGGCGCTCTTCCAATGGCGGGCCTGGCGGCTCGGGTCGAAGTTGGGCGACGAGTTCGGCCCGGTTTCCGCTACCCGCCCGCCGAGGCTGGCCGCCCTGCTGAGTCTGGCGGAGAACCGCCACTACGTGGTGGAGTTGGGAACCGCCGCGGGATGGACGGCGATCTCCCTACTTATCGCGGATCCACGGCGCGAGGTCCTCAGCTACGACCCTTTCGAGCGTCGCGAGCCGTACCTCTACCTGCAATTGGCGAGTCCGTCGGTGCGCAATCGACTGAGCCTCGTTCTCGCGCGCGGCGATGAAGGCCGTCAGGTGGACCGGCCGGTCGACCTGCTGTACATCGATACCACGCACGAGTGTGCGGACACGATTCGCGAGTTGCAGGCGTGGCGCCCAGCACTGCGAGAGGGGGCGCTGGTGGTCTTCGACGACTTCACCCACCCGGAGTTCCCCGGAGTCAGGGAGGCGGTACAGCAACTCGGGCTCGACGGCGAAGAACGAGATGGCCTGTTCGTGCACCGCATCACCTCCCGCGGCGCGAACCTCCTTGGCGCAGAGTGAGAAGCGCGCGTCAGGGCAGGTGAGCTGGGAGTGCGGACGGCTTGACGGCGCGTTGGGCTCGCTCGATTACCTGTCGGCCGTCCTCGCCGGTTTGCCACGCCGCCGCCGCCACCATGACGCCTGGCCCGGGCCGCAACTCCTCGTCGAGGACCGCGGCGAGCCGATCGGCGGCGCTCTGATCGACGCCGGGGGCGATCAGCGCGATGGTGCGGCCGCTCTCGCGGAACGCGACGCCTTGGCAGCCGGCAGCTGAGCGGGCGACGATCGCGGCGACCGATTGCAGAGCGGCATCGCCCTCGCCGAAGCCGAGACTGCGATTGATCCGCTCGAGCTCGACGAGGCGAATCAGAATCACGGCGAACGGACAACCCTGGATTGCCGCTCGCTGGGCATGAGCGCGCGCGGTTTCGTGGAAGTGCCGGTGCGAGTAAAGCAGCGTGAGCGAGTCGGTGATTCCGAAGGAGCGCGCTCCGAGCACGAACTCCCCCTCGGCTCGGTGCAGGCCGAGCTCGGGGTCCAGCGGAACCCGCGTCACCGGAGTCTCGGGCCGGCGGCGGACCTCCTCGACGAACATCCGCACCACCTCGGGATCGAACTGCCCGCCCGCGCAGCGCTCGAGCTCGAGGCACGCTTCCTCCGGGGTGCCCGCGGGGCTGTAGGGCCGCTGGCTGGTCATCGCGCTGAACGCATCGGCGATCGCGATAATCCGCGCCTCGAGCGGGATCGCTTCGCCGGCCAGCCTTCCCGGATAGCCGTCCCCGTCGAAGCGCTCGTGATGATGAAGCACCGCCGGGGCCAGGCTCTCCAGGGCGGCGACCTGCCGGATCAGCTGGTAGCCGAGCCTCGGATGCAACTGGATGACGCTGCGCTCCTCAGGGGTGAGGCCGGCGGGCTTGAGCAGGATCCGCTCGGAGATCCCGAGCTTGCCGACATCGTGCAGCAGCGAGGCGAAAATCAGTGCCTCGCGACGCTCCGGCTCGAATCCAAGCCGGTCGGCAACCGCCAGGACGTAGTCGGAAACCGCGTCGGAATGGCCGCGCAGCTCGGGGTCCTTCAGCTCGATCGCATTGGCCAGCACCCGGATCGTCCCCAGGTAGGCATTGCGCAGATCGCCGTGAAGCCGGGAGTTCTGCAGCACCGCGCCGGCATGATCGCCGACCGCGAGCAGCACATCGTCATCAAGTGTCTCAAAGCCACCGTCGCGATTGACGCACACGATCACTCCGGCAAAGTCGTCTGAGAGATAGATCGGGATCGCCAGTAGGTTGCGGACCTCCCGATCGGCCGCGCTCGGCTTCTCGGCGGCGACCCGAGCCGCGTCGTCCTCCCGGACCGTCCGGTCGCGCTCGATCACCTCGGTCGCGAACCGCTGCGCGAGGCCACTGTCCCGCGGATCGCTGTCGAACCCGAGCGAGCAGACCACCTTGAGCTTCCCGCCGGGGTCCTCCCGCTCCGAGAGCAGAATCCCCTTCTCGGCCTGGACCAGGCTCATCGTCAGCTCGAGGACCGTCTCGCGCACATCGTCATGGCGACCGAGGACGCCATGCTCACGCTGCATGCCGGCGATCTGCTTGCGCAGCTCACGATTCCAGTCGCGTTCACGATGCCAGGCGTCAACCGTCCGCTCACGCGAGGCCCGCTCCTCGTCGCGTTCGTGCTCGACGCGACCGAGATCGGCCTCGGACCGACGCAGGCGCCGCAGGATTTCCTCCTGCTCCGCCCGGGCCTCCTGCTCAGCGTCGGCCGCGCCCGCGAGCGCCCCCGCGCGCCGCAAGGCCAGCGCCCACCCCACCAGGCTCAGAACCGCGGCTCCAGCCGCCGCGAGAAGCCATGGACGGGCGTCATGCTCCACGACCGTGACGCCGGATGTCGGTAGAGCGACTTTGAAGAACTTCGCGCCCCCGAACGCGAGAACCAGGAGATACACGATCGAGCCGAGCAGCACGACACCTAGGCCCAGCAGCAACACCGGGCCCAAGCCGCGAGCCCGCGGCGATCTGCTGCGAAAGGAGTCGGTCATCCTCGATCCGTCTATCGGGACATCCCCACCAGGACTTGAGCCCCCGTAGTGGGATTCAGGGCGGAAGAGGCGCTGCGATCGCGAGAATTCCCAACAGGCGCGCCCCCATCTTGATCATCCAGCACCGCGATCAGGATTTCGGGATTATGCTGATCGAGCCTTCTTGCTCGAGGATCGCCCAGCGGATGTCGCCCAGTGAGCCGACTTCCTGGCGGCGCGCTTCTTCTTCGAGGTCGCCTCGGTTCAGGCGCTCGCGGCGCAGGTTGCGTTCGATGACCCGTCCGTCCTGGACGAGGATGAGCGGCTCGCCTTCGGTTACGAGCCGGA
>JALYXK010000191.1 GCA_030947145.1 Actinomycetota bacterium | reverse complement strand
GAACCGACACGGGGGACCGCGACGGCTCGGCGCGGGCCGGGGGGGACCCGGCGTGTTGGCCGCCGGCCGGTTCGAACGCCGGCTCGGTTCGGACTTCTCGCACGACCTTCTCCCCGCCTTTCTGCAGTACGGCGATGCCGTGAGCATGGCCCATTCGATCGAGACTCGCCTGCCCTTTCTCGACTACCGCCTGGTGGAGTTCGGGATGGCGCTGCCGCCTCCCGCCCGGATCTCCGTGGGAGAAACCAAGCACCTATTGCGCAGCCATCTGCGCCGGGCCGGGCAGGACGAGATCGCCGATCGCCGCGGCAAGCACGGATACCCGACGCCGGCGCACAAGTGGCTCGCCGCCGATTGCGGAGCCGTCCTGCGCGGCGTGCTCCTCGATCCGGGCGCGCGGGTGGGGGAAATGATCGATCCCGCCCGTGTCGAGCGCATGATCGACCGGCACGTCGCGGGCAGTTACGCAGGCGGCGACGCGCTCTACAGCCTGCTCGCCACCGAGCTCTGGTGGCAGCAGGTCACGCCGTAGCGGTAAGCGATCGCTTCAGCTCATCGGCCAGCCGCAGAGCAAGCGCCACGAGTGTGAAGGTCGGGTTGGCGTAGCCACCCGTTGCGAAGACCGAGCTCCCGGCGAGGTAGAGGTTCTCGACCGAGTGCACGCGGCATTGCCGGTCCACAACCCCGGTGCTCGGGTCGGCCGACATCCGCGTGGTGCCCATGTGGTGGGGACCGCCGATGATCTTCTCCTCCCAACCCGCTTCTGGCCCGATCACGTGTCCCACCGACAGGCGCCGCACGTCGGCGTCGAGCTGAGCGACCCAACCGAGGATGCTCGCGGTGTCGACCTCGCGCACCCGCCAGGCGAGCCGTGGCTGGGGCAGGCCGAGCGCGTCCTTGCGGTCGCTCAGCGAGATGCGGCTCGAGGGGTCAGGGGCCTGTTCGGCGCGCGCGTAGAGCGAGAGCAGTTGCCCGCGCTTGGACCCCGAGGTAGCGGCATCCCGCGCCCGGGCCGCGCGCGCGAGCCGCCACGTCTCGGCCATGCGCACCGTGTTCCAGGCGCGATCGGCGCCACCTTTGACCTTCGCGGCCGCGGCCTCGTTGACCCGTCGCAGGTGCAGATAGGCTCGCGCCGGGGCGGTTCGCAACACCGGATGCCACTCGATGAACGGGGTGCCGTAGACATAGGCACGGTCCTCGATGCCGATCGAGCAGGCCAGGAGCCGGTGTCTGGCCTGAGCATCGGCGGTGGCGGCAAGGAGGCCCCGGACGTGTCGGCCGTCGTATACGGCCTTGCGATGGAAGTCGCGGTTGATCGGGCGCTCATCCGCTCTCAGGTGCCCAGCGGGGACGTGGAGATGCTCCATGAAGAACCGGCCCACCAGATCGTGCTCGTTTCCCACCCCGGCACGCCGCGCCCGGCGAGAGAGCAGGAGAAGCCGCGCGTTCTCGATCGCTCCGGCAGCAAGTACGACGGCCCGGCCGTCCACCCGGAAGGAGCGGCCGGTGAGCGTGCGCACCGATACGCCCTCGATCCGGCGGCCCTCGGGATCGGTCAGGAGCTCGGTGACGTTGGCCCGCAGGAGCAGTGTGACTCCATCGCCATGCACGATGCGATCTCGGTAGGCGAGCCCGAAGTTGGTCTCGGGGCTGAACTGGATGATGGCGCTCTCGAAATTCGCGCTCGGCATTTCCAGGGGTGGCGGCATCCCCGGCGGCCAGGCGGCGGCGTTGAAACGCGCCGTGGGCAGCTGCAGCAGCTCAGCCGCATCCGAATAGAAAGGCTCGAGCTCGGCGGCCTCGATCGGCCATCCGCTCCATGGAAGCCAGTCGCGCTGGGCGAAGTCGATCGGGTCCAGCGGACGGCACCATCCGCCCCAGTGATTGCTGCTGCCCCCGAACTGGCGGTAGCGACAGGCGTCGAGGCGGTAGTAGGGAGTACCGATGCTCTCACCTCGGAAGAGGCGCTGGCTACGGAGGTCGGGCGAGAATCCGCCGCCGTCGATCAAGCAGATCGACAGCCCTGATCCGCGCAGCCGGTCGACGATGCTGATGCCGGCTGGTCCCGCGCCGACCACCACGAGATCCGACGTAAGCCGGGCTCCGTCGTCGATCTGGCGCCCGTCGATCAGCACCCGGCGTCCGCGGCGCAGTCACAGCGCTCAGCAGGTTGGTGGTCCCGAGACCGACGTGGACGGGACCGCGAATCTGGACCTGGATCTCCCATATCTCCCCTGACTCGCGTACGTTATCGCTCACTCCCCACG
>JALYXK010000176.1 GCA_030947145.1 Actinomycetota bacterium | reverse complement strand
GCGGGCAGGAGCTCGACGGCGGTCACGCCGAGATCGGCCAGGTAGGCGATCGCCGCCTCGGAGGCCAGTCCGGCGTAGGTGCCGCGCAGGTCCTCGCGGACGTCGGGGTGGAGCCTGGTGAAGCCCTTGACGTGCGTCTCGTAGATGACGGTGTCGGCGAACGGGACCCGGGGGTGGCGGTCGCCTTCCCAGAAGAACGCGTCGTCGATCACCACCGCCTTGGGGATCGCGGCCGAATCGTCCTCGTCGTCGGGCTCGAGGTCGCTGTCCTCGGTGTCGTTGGGGACGTAGGGCAGGACGTTGGCGTCGTGACCCCAGTCGACCACGCCCTCGATCGCGTTGGCGTAGGGATCGATCAGCAGCTTGGCGGGGTTGAAGCGGTGCCCCTGGTTGGGGGCATACGGCCCGTGGACGCGGAACCCGTAGCGCTGACCGGGGGCGATGCCGGGGACGTAGCAGTGCCAGTTGAGCGCGCGGCGGGCGGTCATCTCGATCCGTGTCTCGGTGCCCCGCTCGTCGAACAGGCACAGCTCGACGCGCTCGGCGTGCTCGGAGAAGAGGGCAAAGTTGGTGCCCCCGCCATCCCAGTGCGCGCCCATCGGAAACGGCTGACCCGGCCAGGTTTCCATCAGTCCTCCCTGGCCTTCACGGCCGGCCCGTCGATCAAGTGACCAATGCTCCGGAGAGAGGGGCGAGCTCGATCCGTCGATCGGTGACGCGCGTCTGCTCGTCGGTGCCCAGGACGAGCCGGCTCGGGCGCTCGCGCTCCAGCGTGAGGGCGCGGGAGCCAAAGTTGCACAGGAGCTCGAACGGTCCGCGGCTCAGCCGCAGCCATTTCTGCTCCTCGTTGAACGCCACCGCGTCGACGTCGCCGGGGGGCAGCTCGCGCCGGACCCGGAGCAGCTCCGCGTAGAGCCGGGCGATCGCCCGGTCGGTTTCGCGGGTGAGCTTCGAGTGCGCGAAGGTCTCCGGTGACTGCGGATCGGGAATCTCCTCGCCGAACGAGGCGAAGGCGGCGAATTCGGCGCGGCGTCCGTTGCGCGTCGCCTCGGCGATCTCCGGGTCGATGTGGTCGCAAAAGAACTGAAAAGGCGCGTTCTCGCCGTACTCCTCGCCCATGAACAGCATCGGCGTGAACGGCGAGAGTAACGTGCAGAAGGCGGCGAGCGGGCGTGCCTCGGGGGGCAGCCGATCGCCGAACGCCCGGTTTCCGACCTGATCGTGGTCCTGGGAGAAGACCACGAAGCGCTCGGGGGCGACGTCGTCAGCGGGCGCTCCGAAGCGCCGTTTTCGGAACTCCGAATACTCGCCGTCGTGCACGTGCGGGCGGTGGAAGGCCTTGGCCAGGTGGGCGACGCGCCCGAACTCGGCGTAGTACCCCTCGCGCTCGTCGGTGATCAGCGTCCGCAACGCGTGGTGGAAGTCGTCGGCCCAGGTGGCGTCGCAGTCATAACCCGTGCGGCCTCCAACCGCTCGGCGACCCCGGGCTACGCCGGGGGTGCCCGCCTCGCCGGCCAGGGCGGGCCGCACGTCATCCGGCTGCTCCCGCGGTCGCATCACCTTGGGGTCGTTGAGTCCGCTTTCGGCGATCACCAGCGCGTTCGGGTTGACCGCATGGACGCGCCGGGCGACGGCCTCCACGACGTGCTCGACGCTCGAGTCGAAGATGGCGTGAATGGCATCCAGGCGCAGGCCGTCGAGGCCGAAGTCCTCAATCCAGCCCTCGGCGGATTGAAGCACCCATTCGCGGACCGGATCACAGTAGGCGTCGTCGAAGTTGATCGCCTGGCCCCAGGGGGTCTCGTATTTGCCGGTGAAGTACGGCCCGTAGGCGGTCAGCGCGGTCACACCCGAGGCCCCGACGTGGTTGTAGACGACGTCGAGGATCACCGCCAGGCCCTGCTCGTGGGCGGCCTGCACCAGCTTCTGCAGGCCGGCCGGGCCGCCGTAGGAGGACTGCGCCGAGGATAGATAGACGCCGTCGTAACCCCAGCCGCGCTCGCCCGGGAACTCGGCCACCGGCATGATCTCGATCGCCGTCACGCCGAGCTCCGCCAGCGCGGGCAGATGCGCGATCGCGGACTCGAACGTCCCCCCGGGCGAGAACGTCCCGATGTGAAGCTCGTAGACCACCTGCTGATCGGGGGCCACCGGCGTGAACGGGGCCACCGCGTCCGGCGCGTACACCCGCGAGGGGCCGCGCAGCCCCTCCGGCTGCCAGCGGCTACAGGGGTCCGGGAGCTCGTGGCCGTCCACCACAAAGCGGTAGTCGGTGCCCGGCGCGGCCTCTGTGGTCACCGCGTAGACGCCCTCGCCGGCGGGCTCGAGGGGGCGCGGCGGGTCCTCGCCCAGCGCCAGGTTGACCGACTCCGCCTTCGGGGCCCAGACCCGGAATTCGGTGGTCCCATCGGCGCGCGGACGCGCGCCCAGCGGGAGCTCCCACGGGTAGGTCGTGGTGTGGTCAATCACTTTCAGGGACTAGCCAGATCGCCGACAGCGGCGGCAGCGTGACCTGCGCGGAGAAGGGCTGCTCGTGCCAGGGGACGGGCTCGGCCTCGACGCCGCCGAGATTGCCCATGTCGGTGCCCCCGTAATACTGCGAGTCGGTGTTGATCGCCTCGCGCCAGTGGCCGGCCCGGGGCAGTCCGACTCGGTAGCCGGGGCGCGGTACGGGGGACAGATTGGCCACGAACACGATCACGCGACCACCGCCTTCGGCGGCGGTGCCCCCCTCGTTCGAGGCCCGGGCGAAGGCGACCACGTTGGCGTCGGCGTCGTTGGCCTCGAGCCACCAGAACCCCTCGGCGTCGCAGTCGCGCTCCCAGAGGGCGGGCTCGGAGCAATAAGCCCGGTTGAGGTCGCGCACCAGCGACTGAATCCCGGCGTGGTCGGCCCGCTCGAGCAGCTGCCAGTCCAATGAGCGCTCGTGGCTCCATTCTTCGGGCTGGGCGAACTCCTGGCCCATGAACAGCAGCTTCTTGCCCGGGTGGGCCCACATGTAGGCGTAGAGGGCGCGGAGGTTGGCCAGCTTCTGCCAATGGTCGCCGGCCATCTTCGTATAGAGCGAGCCCTTGCCGTGGACGACCTCATCGTGGGAGAGGGGCAGGATGAAGTTCTCGCTGAAGGCGTACATCAGGCTGAAGGTCAGCTCGTGGTGGTGGTAGCGGCGGTAGATCGGGTCCTGCTCGAAGTAACTCAGCGTGTCGTGCATCCAGCCCATGTTCCACTTGAAGCCGAAGCCGAGGCCGCCGAGATAGGTGGGCCGGGAGACGCCGGGCCAGGCCGTCGATTCCTCCGCGGCGGAGATGATCCCCGGCTCGCGACCGTAGAGCAGCTCGTTGAGCTCCTTCAGAAACGACACCGCATCGAGGTCCTCGCGACCGCCGAATTCGTTGGGGACCCACTCGCCCGCGCGCCGGGAGTAGTCGAGGTAGAGCATCGAGGCGACGGCGTCGACCCGGATCCCGTCGACGTGGTACTCGCGCAACCAGAACAGGGCGTTGGAGATGAGGAAGTTGCGGACCTCGTGGCGGGCGAAGTTGAACACCAGCGTGCCCCAGTCGGGGTGCGCCCCCCGGCGCGGATCGGCATGCTCGTAGAGGGCGGTGCCGTCAAAGTGGGCCAGCGCGAACTCGTCGCGCGGGAAGTGGGCCGGGACCCAGTCGAGGATCACCCCCACCCCGTTCTCGTGCAGGCGCTCGACGAACCGCCGAAGCTCGTCGGGCGAGCCGTGGCGGGGGGTGGGGGCGTAGTAACCGGTCACCTGATAGCCCCAAGAGCCGGTGAACGGATGGGCCATCACCGGCATCAGCTCGACGTGGGTGAAGCCCATGTCGCCGACGTAGGCGGAGAGCTCGTCGGCCAGCTCGAGATAGGTCAGCGAGCGGTCGCCCTCCGCGGCGTTCAGCCGCCAGGAGCCGATGTGCACCTCGTAGACCGAGACCGGCCGGTCGAAGGGGAGCTGCTCGCGACGGGTCGCCGCCCACTCGAGCTCGCCCGGTCCCCACTCGTGCCGCGAGGTGCTGACCACCGACGCGGTTTTCGGTGGGACCTCGGTCTCCAGCGCGTAGGGGTCGGCCTTCAGGATCAGGTCGCCGCCGGCGGTGAGGATCTCGTACTTGTAGTGGGCGCCGGCCTGCACGTCGGGGAGGAATACCTCCCAGATCCCGCTGGCCCCGAGCGTGCGCATCGGGTGCAGTCGCCCGTCCCAGGAGTTGAAGTCGCCAACTACGCTGATCGCCCGTGCCGACGGAGCCCAGACGGCGAAGGCGGTGCCGCTCGCCCCCTCGTGCTCGCGCACGTGGGATCCGAGCAATTCGTAGACGCGCTCGTGGCGCCCCTCGCCCATCAGGTGCAGGTCGAGCTCGCCGAGCGTCGGGGTGAAGCGATACGGGTCGGAGATGGTGAAGCTGCCCGACTCCCCGTAGTCCACCTGCAGCCGGT
>JALYXK010000173.1 GCA_030947145.1 Actinomycetota bacterium | reverse complement strand
GCTCGGGGTGACCGTCGGCGTGCTCCAGAACATGCAGCCCTACGAGGAGAAGCGCGCGGCCTACGCCGCCGACGTGACCTATGGCACGAACTCGGAATTCGGCTTCGACTACCTGCGCGACAACATGGCGACCTCGCTCGAGGAGAAGGTCCAGCACGGCGGTCGACCCAAGCCCGAGGAGGGCCAGTCGCCCTATCACGCCTTTGCCGTGGTCGACGAGGTCGACAACATCCTCATCGACGAGGCCAGGACGCCGCTGATCATCTCGGGCGCCCCCGAGCAGGCGGCCGACCTCTACGCGAAGTTCGCTCGGCTCGCTCCCAAGCTCGAGGCCGGCAAGACGCCCGACGGGATGGACCCGCGGATGAAGAAGGAGTTCATCGCCGACTTCGACTACGAGTTCGAGGAGAAGCACAAGACCGTGGCGGTGACCGAGCGAGGCGTGGCCAAGGCCGAGCGCTTCCTCGGCATCGACCATCTCTACCGCGCCGAGAACGGCCATCTGGTCAACCACTTGATCCAGTCGCTCAAGGCCGAGTCGCTGTTCAAGCGCGACGTCGACTACGCAGTGATCGAAGGCGAAGTGAAGATCATCGACGAGTTCACAGGCCGCATCCTCGACGGCCGCCGCTGGTCGGAGGGGCTCCACCAGGCCGTCGAGGCCAAGGAGGGGGTCCGCGTCCAGGAGGAGAACCAGACGCTGGCCACGATCACGCTGCAGAACTACTTCCGCATGTACGACAAGCTCGCGGGCATGACGGGAACGGCGCTCACCGAGGCGACCGAGTTCATGAAGATCTACGAGCTGGCGGTCGTCCAGGTTCCCACCAACCGCCCGATGGTCCGCGATGACCGCAACGATCAGGTCTACAAGACCAAGGACGGCAAGTGGTCGGCCGTGGTCAGGGAGATCGAGGCCCGCCACGAGGCGGGCCAGCCGGTGCTCGTGGGCACGATCTCCGTCGAGGTGTCAGAGGACATCTCCGAACGCCTGAAGCGCAAGGGCATCAAGCACTCGGTCCTCAACGCCAAGCCCGAGAACGCCGAGCGCGAGGGTGAGACGATCGCCGATGCCGGCGCGCCCGGCGCGGTCACCATCGCCACGAACATGGCCGGTCGCGGCGTCGACATCAAGCTCGGCGGCAACCCCGAGCACCTCGCGCGCCTCGAGGTGGCAAAGCTCGGACTGCGGCAGGGCGACCCCGACTACGAAGAGCACTACGCGAAGGTCATGCCCGAGGTCGAGGAACGCGTCGAATCCCTCCGCGATCAGGTCCTCGACGCCGGCGGCCTGTTCATCCTCGGCACCGAGCGACACGAGTCGCGCCGGATCGACAACCAGCTGCGGGGGCGCGCCGGCCGCCAGGGCGACCCCGGCGAGTCGCGCTTCTTCCTCTCCGCCCAGGACGACCTCGTCCGCCTGTTCGCCGGCGAGCGGATCTACAAGATTCTCCACAAGCTCGGCACCGTCGACGAGGAGGGCAACGAGGAGCCGATCGAGGCCGGGATGCTCTCCAAGCAGATCGAGAAGGCGCAACGCAAGGTCGAGGAGCAGCACTTCCTCCAGCGCAAGCACACGCTCGAGTACGACGACGTGCTCAACCAGCAGCGCGACGTGATCTACCACTATCGCGACGAGGTGCTCGAAGGCCGGGACATGAGCGACGCGTCCCGCGAGGAGATCGGCAATGTGATCGAACGCCTCGTCGAGGAGTACACGGCGAGCGACTTCGTGGAGGAATGGGACCTCGACGGCCTGGTGCGCCGGGTGGAGGAGATCCTTCCCGCTCACAGCGGGATCGAGGCCTTCGACACCAGCCAGCTCGACCGCACCGAGCTCACCGAGCAGCTCCAAGAGGAGGTCCTCGCGCACTACGAGCGTCGCGAGGAGGAGCTCGGGCCTGAGCTCATGCGCTACCTCGAGCGCAATGTGCTCATGCAGATCATCGATATGCGCTGGCGCGAGCACCTGTACGACATGGACTATCTCCGCGAGGGCATCCACCTCCGTGGATTCGCCCAGATCGAGCCGCTCGTCGCCTACAAGAACGAGGCGTTCACGCTGTTCCACGACCTGATGAACGGCGTCTGGAACGACTATGCCCGCAACCTCTTCCACGTCGAGTTCACCTTCGCCACCGAGGATGGACAGGTGCCGCCGCCCGCCCCTTCAGTGCGCCCGAGTCCCGCGTCGAGCTCGTCCACGGGCGGCCGGAACGTGAGATATTCCGGTGGTGGCATGCAGGCGCAGGGCGCGGTCGCGATGGCGGCAGCCGCGGCCGAAGCGGGCGCTGCCCTGGAAGAAGAGCCGCCGCCGCTCCCGCCGGTCGAACAGCGTCGCGTCGACGAGGCCGAGCA
>JALYXK010000101.1 GCA_030947145.1 Actinomycetota bacterium | reverse complement strand
GCGCCAGGGCGTCTCGCCCGAGAATCTCGGCGGCACGATCCAGACCGACATCCTCAAGGAGTACATCGCCCAGAAGGAGTGGTGCTTCCCGGTCGACCCGGCGATGCGCCTGGTCACGGACATGGTGCAGTGGTGCACCGCGCACATGCCCCGCTGGCATCCGATCAGCATCAGTGGCTATCACATTCGCGAGGCGGGCTCGACCGCCGCGCAGGAGCTGGCGTTCACCTTGAAGGACGGGCTGACCTACGTCGAGCACGCGGTCGCCCGCGGCCTCGACGTCGACGACTTCGCCTCGCGGCTCAGCTTCTTCTTCAACGCTCAGATCGACTTCTTCGAGGAGATCGCCAAGTACCGGGCGGCCCGCCGGATCTGGGCCCGGGAGCTGCGCGACACCTATGGGGCGAAAAAGGCCGAGTCGTGGCGGATGCGCTTTCACACCCAGACGGCCGGCGTCTCGCTGACCGCTCAGCAGCCGCTCAACAACATCGTCCGCACGGCGATCGAGGCGCTGGCCGGAGTGCTCGGCGGCACCCAGTCGCTGCACACCAATTCCTTTGACGAGGCGCTCGCGCTCCCGACCGAGGACGCCGTGCGGATCGCGCTGCGCACGCAGCAGATCATCGCCGAGGAGACCGGCGTCACCAACACGATCGACCCGCTCGGCGGCTCGTACTTCATCGAGGCGCTGACCGATCGGATGGAGGAGCTCTGCTGCGAGTACTTCCATAAGATCGACGAGCTCGGCGGGATGGTCGAGGCGGTCAAGCAGGGCTTCCCGCAGCGGGAGATCGCCGACGCCGCGTTTGAGCTGCAGCGCGAGATCGACGCGGGCACGCGCACCCTGGTCGGAGTCAATCGCTACACCGAGGGCGGGGGGGACGAGACGCTGACGCTTCGTATCGACCCGACGCTCGAGGGCAAGCAGATCAAGCGGATCGCCGCCGCCAAGTCCGGTCGCGACGACGCGGCGCTGACCGCACGGCTGGGCGACATCAAGGCGGCCGCCGGTGGCGATGAAAATCTGATGCCGGCGCTGATCGAGGCGGCCCGGGAGGGGGCCTCCGAAGGCGAGATCGTGCTGGCGCTCCAGGAGGTCTGGGGCGACTACCGCGAGTCGCCGGTCTTCTAACCGACCGCTCCCGCGCCGACGCCGTCAACCGACGGCGCCGACGCCGCTAACCGACCGCGCCGACGCCGTCAACCGACGGCTATCGCGGTGCCCAGTGCCGCAGCAGTGACGGCGTCGGCCGGGAAGAACGCCTCGATCGAGAGCTCCGAGACGGTGATGTCGACCGCCGTGCCGAAAGTGGTCACGGTGCTGAAGAACACCAGCTCGCCCGCGTCGCTGTCGAGCCGCAGCTCGACCATGATCTCGCCGGCATCCGCCACCGGCTCGTGATCGTCCTCGCCACCCGGATAGCCGAGCAGCTCGTGGTGGAGCTCGCGTAGCGGCGAGTCGCCGGTCAGCGCGATCTGGCGCTCGAGCCGGTGCAGCAGGTGGGCCCGCCACTCGCCCAGGTTGCGGATTCGGGGTGCCACTCCGTCCGGATGCAAGGCCAGGCGCATGCAGTTGACCGGGGGGTTCAGCAAGTCCGCTGAGACCCCCTCGAGCAGCGGCCCGAGCGCGCCATTGGAGGCGACCAGGTTCCAGGCGCGGTCGACCGCGAACGCCGGGTAGGGCTCGTGGCCGGCCAGCACGCGCCCGAGCGCGTCGCGGACCGGGGCCATCTCGGGGTCGTCGAGCGCGCGCGCCCCGAACTGCGGCGCATAACCCGCGGCCAGCAGCAGCTGATTGCGGTCGCGCAGCGGGACCTCGAGCTGCTCGGCGAGGTGGAGCACCATCTCGGGGCTGGGATTGGCCCGGCCGGTCTCGACGAAGCTGAGGTGCCTCGCCGAGACTCCGGCCTCCAGCGCGAGATCGAGCTGACTGAGCCGCCGCCGCTGGCGCCAGTCCCGCAGCATCGTGCCTACCCGGATCTCGCTCATTCGCACTAGCGTAGCCGTGCTCATCGCGTCGGTCTCGCTGCCGGCAGCAGCCGCGTCAGCCCGGCGACGGCGAGCAGGATCGCCGCGAGCGTGGCCAGGCTCAGCTTGAACGCCGAGGCCAGTCCGCCGGACTCCGCGCCGAAGTAGATCACGCCGATGATCGCCACCCCCAGCGCGTTGCCGACGTTCTGCATCGTGGCCAGAGCACCCGACGCGGCGCCGGCGTGCTCGGGGGCCACGCCGGACAGGATGATCGTGGCCAGCGGGGTGATGGCCAGGCCCATGCCGCCCCCGATCAGCAGCAGGCTCGGGAAGAGCGCCCCGACCGAGCCGCCGGTCCCGACATCGGCGACCGTCAGGAGCAGCAGTCCGTGCCCGGCGGCGAGCACCAGTGCCCCCGCGGCGAGCACGCGCCGACCGTGTCGCTCGGTCAACGCCGGTGCGCCGAACGATGCGGCCAGGTAGGACGCCGCGAGGATCGAGAACACCAGCCCGGCGTCCAGCGCACTGAGTCCCCGGCCCTGCTGCAGGTAGAGCGCGAGCACCAGGAAGAACGACGCCTGTCCACACCAGAACACCAGCTGGGCCAGCAGGCCGGCGCTGAAGGTCCGCTCCGAGAACAGGCTGAGCTCGAGCAGCGGCGAGCCACCGGCGCCCGTCAGCCGCCGCTGCTGGAGTACGAACGCGGTCAGGATCACCGGTGCGGTGGCCAGCGAGATCCACGTCCACAGCGGCCAGCCATGCTGACGTCCCTCCACCAGCGGCAGCACGACCGCGCACAACCCGGTGATGATCAGCGCGGTCCCGGTGAGATCGATTCCGCTCGCGCGCGGAGCCCGAGATTCGGCCACCAGCCGCGGGGTCAGCGCCAGCGCGATCGCGCCGACCGGGAGGTTGATCAAGAAGCAACTGCGCCACCCGAGCCCGGCCGGGTTCAGCTGCACGAGCACGCCGCCGATCAGCTGGCCGCCGGCAGCGGCGAGCCCCATCACCATTCCGTAGGCCGACAGCGCCCGGGCCCGGTCGGCTCCGGTGTAGAGCACGCCGATCAGGGAGAGAACGTTCGGCATCAGCAGCGCGCCCGCCAGACCCTGGATCAGGCGGCCGGCGATCAGCACGGCCGGGTTGGGGGCAACCCCGCACAGCGCCGAGCTGAGCGTGAACAGGGCCAGGCCGAGCGAGAACACCCGCCGGCGGCCGAATCGGTCGCCGAGCCGTCCCGCGGTGATCAGGAAGACCGCGGAGGTGAGGCCGTATCCGGCGGCGACCCATTCCAGCGCGCCGCTCGATGCATGCAGGTGCGTCTGCATCGAGGGCAGCGCGACGTTGACGATGAAGAAGTCCAGCACGACCATGAACGTGCCGGTGAGGATGATCGGGAGCGGGGCCCAGCGACTGGCCCGGGCTCGCGCGAGCCGTCCGCTAGGAGAGCTCGCCGGGACTGGGGTAAGTGATTGAGAGGTCATGCCGCGGACGGTCCCAGGGCGGCGAAGGCCTGTCGATTACGCCGGAGGTAATGGAGCGTCCCCGCCCGCGCGGGCCGGTAGCTTTGGCCCAGTGCCGCGCGAGGTGCCGATCCAGGGTGAGATGATCAGGCTCGGCCAGCTGCTGAAGCTGGCCGGGATGATCGACAGCGGCGCCGAGGTCAAGGGGTTCCTGGCCGCCGATCCGGTGTTGGTCAACGGCGAGCCGGAGGCGCGACGGGGCCGGCAGCTGCACCCCGGTGACGTCGTGCGGGTCGGTGATCAGGAGCTGCGGCTGACCTCGGCGTAGCTGCCCGCCGATCGTCGGCAGCCCGTCGGGTCAGCTGAACATGATCACGCTGCGGATCCCGTCCTGGTTCTCCATCAGCTCGAAAGCGTGATTGACCTGGTCGAGGGTGATCCGGTGCGAGATGAACGGGTCTACATCGAGCTTGCCGTCAAGGTAGAGCTGCACGAGTTCGGGGACCTGGTCACGGCCCTTGACGCCGCCGAACGAGGATCCGCAGACGCGGCGGCCGGTGATCAGGTAGCGCGGGATGATCTCCAGCGTCTCGCCCTTGCCCGCCACGCCGGCGACGGTGCACAGCCCCCAGCCCATCCGGGCGGACTCCACCGCCTGGCGCATGACCGCCACCAGCCCGGTGGCCTCGAAGGTGTAGTCGGCGCCGAACCCGCGGGTCTCGTCGAGCACGCGTTGGACGACCCCGCCCCCATCCACCCCGCCCACCCAGGTCTCGGTGGCGCCCTGGCCGCGGGCCAGTTCGAGCCGCTTCGGGGACAGATCGACGCAGATGATCCGCTCGGCCCCCTGGAGGCGACAGCCGGCCACCGCGCCCAGCCCGACCATCCCGGCCCCGAACACGACGCAGGTCGCGCCCGGCTCCACCTTCGCCGTGTTGATCGCGGCGCCGAGGCCGGTTGAGAGCCCGCAGGCGAACAGCGCCGCCCGGTCAGGCTCGGCCTCCGGCGAGACCTTGGCCAGCGCGATCTCCGGCATCACCGTGTACTCGGCGAACGTGCTGGTGCCCATGAAGTGGCGCATCGGCTCGCCATCGCGCCGCAGGCGGGTCGTGCCGTCGGGGAGGTAGCCCTGGTTCTGCTGCTCGCGGATGGCCAGGCACAGGTTCGTCCGGGGGCTGCGGCAATGCTCGCACTCGCGGCACTGGGGCGAGAACAGGGTGACCACGCGGTCGCCGGGGGCGAGGGTGCTCACGCCCTCCCCGAGGGCTTCGACGATGCCCGACCCCTCGTGCCCCAGCACGGTGGGGGCGTATCCGGACGGGTCCGCGCCCGAGGCGGTGTACAGGTCGGTGTGGCAGACGCCACAGGCCTCGAGCCGGACCAGCACCTCACCGGCCCTCGGCTCGGTCAACTCGACCTCCGTGACCCGCAACGGCTGGGCGAACTGCTCGAGCACGGCCGCGCGGATCTTCACGGCCGGAACTCTACGCGAGGGCTAGTCGGCGCGGAGCGCGTCGATGAACAGCTCGAGCGTCCGCCGCCAGGCCGCGGGCTCGACCTGCTTGGCCGCCCGCGTGGCGGCGAACAGCAACCGCAAGTCGCACGTGGTGGCGTCGGCGCGCAGGCGACCCTCGGCCCGCGCGTCGGCCAGGAGCCGGTCCAGCGCTGCGGTCGCCCGGTGGGCGGCGGCCAGGACCTCGGGGTGGTCGTCGACGTGGACCCGCGCCTCTCCGAGAAAGTCGTCATAGGCCTGGCGCTCCACGATCTTCCACAGCATCGCCACCAGCGCCGACCAGCGATCGCCCGCGGTGGCCTGGGTCAGCGCCGCCTCCTCGGTGATCTGGTCCAGGCGCCGGGTGACCAGCGCGGCCAGCAGTTCGTACTTGGAGGGGAATTGCCGGTAAATGCTGGCCACGCCGGATCCCGCGGCCGCGGCCACGGCCGGCATCGAGGCGTCGAGGCCGACGGTGGTGAACACCTCGGCCGCGGCGTGGAGCAGACGCTCGCGCTTGGCCTCGGGATCGAGCTTGGACCACTGGCAATCTCGGTCGGCGACTTCGGTTCCGTCCGCCGGCGGTGCCTGGCCGGCGGCTAGCGGAATGATCATTCCGCTAGAGTAGCGTCTGTGGCCGCAGAAGACGTCAGAGACCACGGAATCCATCCCAACCTGATCCTCGCCGTCACTGCACTGGCCGGGGTGGCCTACGCGATGCTGAGCTCAGCGGTGATCCCCGCCCTGAGTTCGCTCCAGCACGACCTGCACACCAACGAAACGGGCGTGACCTGGCTGCTGACCGGGTACCTGCTCTCGGCATCTGTCGGTACGTCGATCCTCGGCCGCCTCGGCGACATGTACGGCAAGGAGCGACTGCTGCTGGTGACGCTCGTCATCCTCGGTGTCGGGACGCTGATCTCCGCCGTCTCGAGCTCGCTTGGCCTGATGATCCTCGGCCGGGTGATTCAGGGGGCCGGTGGCGGCATCTTTCCGCTCGCGTTCGGGATCGTCCGGGACGAGTTCCCCCGGGAACGCGTGGCCGGCAGCATCGGACTGCTCTCCTCGATCCTCGGCGTCGGCGGGGGGATCGGCATCGTCATCGGCGGCCTGATCATCGAGCATCTCAACTATCACTGGTTGTTCTGGATTCCGCTGGTGGTCACGATCATCGCCGCCGTCTGCATCTGGAGGTTCGTCCCAGAGTCGCCGGTCCGCACGCCGGGGCGGGTCAACTGGCTCGCCGCCGGATTGATGTCCGCCGGCTTCATCTGCGTCCTGATCGCGATCTCGGAGACGACGACCTGGGGATGGGGATCGGGCAAGACGCTCGGTCTGCTCGCCGCCGGGCTGCTGGTAACCGGAGCCTGGGTCTGGGTGGAGGTGCACACCGACGAGCCACTCATCGACATGACCATGATGCGGATTCGCGGCGTCTGGACGACGAACCTGGTCGCCTTCCTGCTCGGCGCCGGCATGTACGCGTCATTTCTCGTCTTTCCGCAGTTCGCCCAGCTGCCCAAGAGCACGGGCTTCGGCTTCGGCGCGTCGGTGGTCGTGGCCGGGCTCTACCTGCTGCCGGCGGCCCTCCTGATGAGCGTGCTCGGGACGTTCGCCGGGCGCGTCGCGCGCCGGTTCGGCTCCAAGCTCGCGGTGGTGCTCGGCAGCGCCATTACCGCGCTGGCGTTCGGCTGGCTCGCCGTGGCGCACGGGCACCCCTACGACATGCTGATCAGTGCCGGACTGCTGGGGATCGGGGTCGGATTGGCGTTCTCGGCGCTGGGCAACCTGATCGTCGAGGCCGTGCCGCCGGAGCAAACCGGCGTAGCCACCGGGATGAACACCGTGATGCGCACGCTCGGCGGCGCGCTCGGCGGCCAGATCGTGGCCACGTTCCTGGCCAACAACGTCGCCCACGGGAACCCGACGGTGACTGGCTTCACCGAATCGTTCACGCTCGAGGCGGCCTTTCTGGTCGTCTGCGTCCTTGCCGCCACCCTGATCCCGGCCCGGAGCCCGCGGAGACGGACGGCCGTCGACGGGCAGCTCGCCCAGGCGCAGGAGGCCGGCTAGCGATTTGACCGCGCACGGGAATGGAGCGGGCGGCGCGCCACCCGTCGAGGCGGTGCGCGGCACCGAAGCCGACCCCCGCGGCGACCGCTACAAGTGGATCGCGCTGTCCAATTGCACGCTGGGGATCCTGCTGGCCACGCTCGATGCGTCGATCACGCTGATCGCCATGCCGGCCATCTTCCGAGGGATCCACCTCGACCCGCTGGTGCCGGCCAACAGCTTCTACCTGCTGTGGATGATCCTCGGCTTCCTGGTGGTCTCGAGCGTGCTGATCGTCAGCCTGGGTCGGCTGGGCGACATGTACGGGCGCGTGAAGATCTACAACCTCGGGTTCGTGATCTACACGGCGGCGTCGCTGTTGCTGACGGTCGACTGGCTGACCGGCCGGGCGGGGGCGGCGTTCCTGATCGTCTTCCGCGTCGTCCAGGGGATCGGCGCCGCCTGCCTGCTGGCCAACTCGGCCGCGATCATCACCGATGCGTTTCCGGCCAACCAGCGCGGCATGGCCCTGGGCATCAACAACATCGTCGGGGTCAGCGGGATGTTCATCGGGCTCGTGCTCGGCGGCCTGCTCGCGCCGATCAGCTGGCGGCTGGTCTTCCTGATCTCGGTGCCGGTCGGCCTGTTCGGGACGGTGTGGGCGTATCTGAAGCTGGAGGAGCTCTCCGAGCCCCGGCGGGCGCCGATCGACTGGGCCGGCAACGTCACCTTCGCGCTGGGGCTGATCCTGATCATGGTCTCGGTCACCTACGGGATCCGGCCCTACGGCCGCTCCGCCACCGGCTGGGGGAGCCCGAGGGTGATCGCGCTGCTCGCCGCGGGAGTGGCCTCGCTGGTCGCCTTCGCGTTGATCGAGCGCCGCGTCGAGAACCCGATGTTCCGCCTGCCCCTGTTCCGGATCCGCGCCTTCACGTTCGGGACCCTCTCGACCTTCCTGGCCGCGGTCGCCCGCGGCGGGCTGATGTTCATGCTGATCATCTGGCTGCAGGGGATCTGGCTGCCGCAGCACGGCTACGACTTCACCCAGACGCCGCTGTGGGCCGGCATCTACATCCTGCCGCTGACCGTCGG